>NZ_JAAGNB010001538.1:0-699 GCF_010550475.1 Amycolatopsis sp. SID8362 | reverse complement strand
GGCGCGGATGGCCGCGCTGCTGGGCGAACCGGTCGGCGAGACCGTCGGCTACGCCGTGCGCGGCGACCGGAAGGTGTCTTCGCGGACCCGCGTCGAGGTCGTGACGTCGGGGCTGCTCGTGCGGCGGGTGCAGGGCGATCCGGAGCTGCCCGGCGTGTCGACGGTGCTGCTCGACGAGTGCCACGAACGGCACCTCGACGCGGACCTGCTGCTGGCGCTGCTCCTGGACGTCCGTGCCGGGCTGCGCGACGACCTGCGCCTGCTGGCGACGTCGGCGACGGTCGCGGCCGGGCGGCTGGCGGCGCTGCTCGGGGACGCGCCGGTGGTCACGGCCGAAGCGCGGACGTACCCGATCTCGTACTCGTACCTGCCGCCCGCGCGGGGTGAGCGCGTCGAGGCGTGCGTCGCCCGTGCGGTGCGTACGGCGTTGTCTTCGGGCGAAGGCGACGTGCTCGCGTTCCTCCCCGGCGCGGGGGAAATCGCGCGGACTTCGAACCTCTTGCGACTGTCCGATGTGGACGTCTTCCCGCTGCACGGCCGGTTGTCCGCCGCGCACCAGGACGACGCGCTGCGGCCGCGGGACCGGCGGCGCGTCGTTCTGGCGACGGCCGTGGCGGAGTCGAGCCTGACAGTGCCGGGCGTGCGCGCGGTGGTCGACTCGGGACTCGCGCGCGTGCCGCGGGTCGACCACCGGCGCGG
>NZ_JAAGNB010001490.1:0-921 GCF_010550475.1 Amycolatopsis sp. SID8362 | reverse complement strand
GTCCCGGCCACGGCGAGGCGGCACGGGCGTCTGACCGGTCCGGTTGGCTCCCGCCGGCCGCGGCCGGGCCGGGCGGGCCTGCTCGTCGTCCTCGTCGGGGCGCCGGTCGGCCTTGCCCTTCTTCGAGGCGTCGGGGTCGCGCTCGCGGAAGATGCGGACGAAGCCGATCAGCAGCGTGATGCCGGTGGTGATGGCCATCATGGGGAAGCTGTTGATCAGCGGGCTGCCGATGTTCAGTGCCTTCGACAGCAGGTCGTCGCCCTGCGACCCCGAGGTCAGCAGGATCACGCCGGGCACGGTGACGGCCAGCACGAGCGGCGGCATCACCATCGGCCCGAACAGCCCCCGCCGCCGCACCGCGCAGACCGCGATCACGGCCCCGGCGATGTAGCAGACGATGAAGACCACCGGGATGTTCGCCTGGCTCGGCTTGGCGAGGAGGGCGCCCACGACCGCCAGGCCGAGGCCGACCAGGACGGCCGCCCACCAGGGCAGCCCGCGCCTCGAACCGACGACAGGACGCTCATCCCACGGTACGGGGATGTCGTCGGCATCTGGATCGCTCTGGCGATCGCGAATCGCGGTCACAGGGCAACACCGTATCTCGTGGTTGTGAAGATCTTGCCAGCACCGCCGCCCACGTGGGCCGACAGCCACCCGGCGGCCGTGCGGAAGCGGACGGTGACGGTGGTGCAGACCTTCGCCACGAGTGCCCAGGTGACCGGTCCCGGACGCGCGTGGTCCGGCCTCGGCAATACGGGTGCCCGCCGATCGTGCCTGGTCACGCGGCGGCCGCGCAGTTCGCCGGTGGCGCCCCGGTCGAGTGGTCCGGTCCCGAGGCTCCGGGTCGGCGGGGCTCGCGGTGCTGGCCGCGCCGCGCATCGGCCGCGGTGCACGAGCCGCCCCGCCCGGCCTCCGAGC
>NZ_JAAGNB010000135.1:0-100963 GCF_010550475.1 Amycolatopsis sp. SID8362 | reverse complement strand
CCCGCCGGTAGACGTCGGCGGTCGCCTCGGCGATCCGGCTCCAGTCGAAGTCCGCGGCCAGCCGCGACTGCGCCGCCTTCGCCCGCTTCGCCGCGGCCGGCGCGTCGCTGAGCACCGCCGTCACGGCGTTGGTCAATTCCGCGACATCGCCGGGGCTGAACGCGAGCCCGGTCTCGCCGTGCACCACGACCTCGCCGAGCCCGCCGGCGGTCGACGCCACGAGCGGCGCCTTCGCGGCCGCGGCCTCCAGCGCGACGATCCCGAACGGCTCGTACCGGCTGGGCAGCACGACGGCGTCGGCGGCGGCCAGCGCCGCCCGCAGGTCGCGGTCGGAGAGGTGCCCGACGAAGTCGACCGCGCGCCGCACCCGCAGCTTCCGCGACTGTTCGACCAGCTCGTCGAAGTGTCGTCCTTTTCCGGCAACAACGACGCGCGTGCCCGGGTGACGGCGCCGGATGCGGGGGAGCGCGGCGAGCAGGTCCTGCACGCCCTTCTCCCACTCGAGCCGTCCGAAGTAGAGCAACAGCGGCGCGCCGGCCGGGCTGTAGACCTCGCGGGCGCGGGCGATCTCCTTCGCCGGCACCTGCCAGCCGCGTTCCTCGATGCCGTTGTGGATCACCGTGACGTCGGCCGCCTCGACCTCGAAGAGGTGCGCGACCTCGCGGCGCATGGCCTGCGAGCAGGTGATCAGCGCGTCGGCGCGGTTCGCCAGCCACCACTCGACCGAGTGAACCTGCTGGTTGAGCGGGTGCGACAGCCAGCCGGAGTGCCGTCCCGCCTCGGTCGCGTGGATCGTGCCGACCAACGGCACCCGCGCGGCTTCGGCGATCGCGATCGCCGGGTGCGCGACCAGCCAGTCGTGCGCGTGGACGACATCGGGCTGCCAGGTGCGCAGCAGGTCCTGGGCGGCGCGGATCATGGCGTGCCCCATGGCCAGCGTCCAGGCGACGAGGTCCCGCTCGAACGTCACGTGCATCGGGTCCTCGGCGACCCGGATGATCCGGACGCCCTCGACGACGCGGTCGGTGCGCGGGTGCGTCCCGGCGTCGGTGCCGGCGGCGTGGCGGCAGAGCACCACGACCTCGTGACCCTGACGCGCCAGGTGGGTGGCGAGCGCGTGCACGTGCCGGGCCAGGCCTCCGATGGCCACTGGCGGGTACTCCCACGACAGCATCAGCACACGCATGGGCAGAGGTTACTCGCGAGTCAGAACGCCCCGACGCGCCCGTGCTGGCGAAGTGTTCACATGTGATCCCGATCACTGGCGAGCACGCCGAACTCTGCCACCATCGACCGGGATGACTTCTCCCGAGGACACCGGCTGGCGCCGGCTCGACCCGCCCCTGCCGACCCCGTGGAGCGGCGACGTCGCTCCGGGCAACGCGCTGCCCGAGTACCCGCGGCCCCAGCTGACCCGGCCCCGCTGGCTGAGCTTGAACGGCGTCTGGGAGTACGCGGGCTGGCCGTCGTCGGAAAACGAACCACGGTCGTCCGGGTACGCCGAGCGGATCCTGGTGCCGTTCCCGCCGGAGTCGGCGTTGTCCGGAATCGGACGACGCGACGAGGTCCTCTGGTACCGGCGGCTCTTCGAGCTCCCGCCGGACTGGACCGGCGCACGGGTTCTCCTCCACTTCGGCGCGGTCGACCAGACGGCGAAGGTGTGGGTCAACAACCAGCTCGTCGCGACCCACGAAGGCGGCTACACGGCGTTCAGCGCGGACATCACCGACGTCCTGCGCGCGTCGGGGCCGCAGGAGCTGACCGTGCGGGCCGAGGACCGCACCGACATCGAGACGTTCCCGGTCGGCAAGCAGCGCAACGCCCCCGGCGGGATCTGCTACACGGCGTCGTCCGGAATCTGGCAAACGGTCTGGCTGGAGCCGGTGCCCGACCACCGCGTCGACCGGCTGGACCTGACGCCCGACCTGGCCGGCGTGACGGTGTTCCCGCAGGTCACCGGCGGTGCCGAGGTCGTTGTCATTCTTTCGGCAACCGGCGAGGAGGTGGCACGCGCGTCGGGCGCGGCCGGGACGTCGGTCCGCGTGGACGTCCCCTCGCCGCGCCTCTGGACCCCCGACGACCCGCACCTCTACGACCTGCGCGTCGAACTCCGGGACCGCCACGGCGCGCTCCTCGACGAGGTCGGCGGCTACGCGGGCCTGCGGACGATCGGCCTGGTCCCGGACGAGCGGGGCCGCCCGCGGATCGCCCTCAACGGCCGTGTCACTTTTTTGCACGGGCCGCTCGACCAGGGCTACTGGCCGGACGGCATCTCCACCGCGCCCACCGACGAAGCCCTGCGTTTCGACCTCGAAAAGACCAAGGAGCTGGGCTTCAACTTCGTCCGCAAGCACGTCAAGGTGGAGCCGGCCCGCTGGTACTTCTGGGCGGACACGCTGGGCTTGGTCGTCTGGCAGGACATGCCCTCGCTGACGGTGTCGTTCGACGGCCCGCCCGGGATCGCGCCGGACCCGGTGCCGCGGGCCCGCGAACGGTTCGAAGCGGAACTGGTCGAGATGATCGAACAGCTGCGGTCGGTCCCGTCGATCGTCGGCTGGGTGCCGTTCAACGAGGGCTGGGGCGAGTTCGACACGGCGCGTGTCGCGGAACTGGTCAAAGCCCTGGACCCGACGCGCCTGGTGATCGCGAACAGCGGCGTCAACTGCTGCTTCTCCCGCCCGGACACCGGCGCCGGCGACGTCTACGACGACCACACGTACGTCGGCCCGGGCGACCCCGCGGTCCACGACGCCCGCGCGATCGTCGACGGCGAGTACGGCGGTCTCGGCCTGGTCCTCGACGACCACCGCTGGCCGGGCCCGCCGAACGCGTACGAGATGACGCCCACCCGGGAGCGGCTCACCGAGCGCTACGCGGAAGTGAGCGCGGCGCTCGAGCGCGTGGTGGCGGAGCGCGGGCTGTCCGGTGCCGTCTACACCCAGACGACCGATGTCGAAAACGAGGTCAACGGCCTGCTGACGTACGACCGCCGGGTGGTCAAAGCGGACCCGGCAGTGGTTGCGAAATGCGCGAAGGCAGTGATCGAGGCGGGCTCGGCCTGACCGCGTTGACGCTGGTCAGCGCCGTGGTCGACTTTCGGCAACGGTCCGGGAGCGGCTCGTCGCGCCTGCTGGTCAGCTTTCGGCAACCGCCCTGAGCAGGCCGTCGCGCCCGTGGTCGAGCGCCGACAGCAGCGCCCCGCGCAGCGCCGCCGAGTCCGTCACTTCACCGGCTTCCACCCAGACCGGACCGGGTGTCAGTTCGCGGACCGTTCGCCGGATTTCGGCCACGAGTTCCCCGCGGCTCCCGGCCGGCCCGCCCAGCAGAACGAGATCCGGGTCGACGATGGTGCAGATCGCGGCCACGGCCCGCCCCAGCGTCGCGCCGAGCAGCCGCAGCCGTTCCGCGGCGAGGGCGTCTTCGGCGGCCCGGTCGAGCGTGGTCAAAATTTCGCCGACGTCCAGCGAAGGCGCATCCGGCCGGCCGAACCCCTGGTCGGCGAGTGCGGAAGCCAGCGTCGAGCCCGAGCTGTCCAGGTAGCCGATCTCGCCGGCCAGCCCGTGCGCGCCGCGGACGAGCTGGTCGCCGACGTAGAGGCTCACGCCGAGCCCCGCGCCGACGTAGACGTAGGCGAAGCTCTTCGCCTCCCGGGCGGCGCCTTCCCGTCGTTCGGCGAGCGCCGAGAAGTTGACGTCGTTGTCGAGCAGCACGCCGGCCCCGACGTCCCCGGCTCGGAGCCGCCCCTCGGGGAACGGTGACCCCGGCAGCGCGACGACCTCGTGGGTGACCGGGTCCACGGGGTTGGCCACCGAGACCGCGGTCGCTCGCGCCGGCCCCGTTCCCGCGGCGCTCGCGGCGGCGACGGCCACCCGGACGGCCTCGGTGATCGGCCGGCCGTCGGGCGCGTGC
Source organism: Amycolatopsis sp. SID8362 (assembly GCF_010550475.1). Classification (NCBI taxonomy): domain Bacteria; kingdom Bacillati; phylum Actinomycetota; class Actinomycetes; order Pseudonocardiales; family Pseudonocardiaceae; genus Amycolatopsis; species Amycolatopsis sp. SID8362. The sequence continues at coordinate 97,054 of NZ_JAAGNB010000135.1, read as the reverse complement.
TGTTCGGTGGCCAGGACGGCCCCGGTCAGATCGGTCGTCACCGTGCGGACGCCCTGCTGGTTCACCTCCGCGGCGACGACGCGCCCGGCGTCGGCGGCCAGCTCGTAGAACGTGGCGATCCGGCCGCGGCGGCCGGTCTGGTCGGTGCCGGTGGCCCGCAGCGCGCCCGCCGTTTCGAGCCGGCGGACGGACTCCGAGATCGTCGGCTTCGAGATCCCGGTGGCCGCGGCGAGCTCGGCACGCGTGGTCCGGCCGTGGGTGAAGACCTGGTCGAGCACCGCGCGGTCGGTCATGGCCCGCAGCATCGCCAGGCGCGGGAGCGGCCGGTCGGGGTCGGACATCGCACCTCTTGTGGCGGGGAAGGAACTGGGGTTACCGTAGCGGGGACATTCTAGTAAGGAGTCCTAACCAAAAACCGGAGGACGCCGATGACCACCACCGAACTGCCCGCGAACATGGCCGAGGCCGTCACGCGCGCCAAGCGGGAGCTGCGCGCCCGGATCGGCGACGTCGCCGGCGCGTTCGCCGGGATCCGGGACTGGACGCGCCGGGAGGTCGACGCCGTCGCCGCCGATCCGGACGCCTTCCCCGTGGTCCGGTTTCGCGACATCGCCGACGGAACCGTGCCGGACCGCACGCTCGGCGCGATCCGGCGCCGCGGCTGCGCCGTCGTCAAAGGCACTTTCGCGCGCGAAACGGCCGAGACCTGGGACGCCGAACTCGCCGCCTACCTCGCGGACAACGACTTCGACGGCACCTACCAGGGCCCGGCCGACGACGTCTTCGCCGGGCTCGCCTCCGGCCAGCCACAGATCTACCCCGTCTACTGGTCGAAGCCGCAGATCCAGGCGCGCCAGCACGAGCACATGGTCGCGGTCCGGCGTTTCCTCAACTCCTTCTGGCGGCACGAATCGCAGGGCCGCGTCTGGTTCGACCCGGATCGCGACACGGCCTACCCCGACCGCATCCGCCGCCGCGCGCCCGGATCGGCGTCGCTCGGCCTGTCCGCCCACACCGACTCCGGCTCGGTCGAACGCTGGCTGCTGCCCGCCTACCAGCAGGTCTTCCGGCACGTCTTCGACGGCGACTGGCGTGCCTACGACCCCTGGGACGGCGCCCACCGCACCGAAGTCGACGAATACCCGTCGACGGTGATGTGCTCGGCGTTCCGCACCTTCCAGGGCTGGACCGCGTTGTCGGAAATGCGGCAAGGCGACGGCGTGCTGCACGTGGTGCCGATCCCATCGGCGATCGCGTACGTCCTGCTCCGCGCGCTCCAGGACGACATCCCCGACGACGACCTCTGCGGCGCGGCCAACGGCCAGGCGCTGCCGGTCAACGACAAGTACCACGACGACCTGCTGCCGGCGCTGACGTCGATCCCCGACGTCGAGCCGGGCGACACGGTGTGGTGGCACGGCGACGTCGTCCACGCGGTCGCCGACGGCACCAACCCGGACCGGTGGGGAAACGTCATGTACATCCCGGCGAGCCCGCACTGCGCGAAGAACGCCGCGTACGCGGCGAAATGCGGCCGCGCTTTCCTGGCCGGCAAGAGCCCGGGCGATTTCGCGCCGGAAGACTACGAAGTGAACTGGACCGGCCGGGCCACGCTCGACGACCTCGACGCCGTCGGGCGCGACCAGCTCGGGCTGTGACCCGGCGACGGTGGGGGACCGGCGTCCCCCACCGGCGGCCGTCACGCCGGAAGCGCCGCTTCGATGGCCTTGACGACCGTCTCGTCCTCGGGCTCGGTGCGCGGCCGGAACCGCGCCAGGACCTCGCCGTCCGCGCCGATCAGGAACTTCTCGAAGTTCCACTGGACGTCGCCCGCGGCACCCTCGGCGTCGGCGGTCTTGGTCAGCTCCGCGTAGAGCGGGTGCCGGCCCTCGCCGTTGACGTCGATCTTCTCGAACAGCGGGAACGTGACGCCGTAGGTCGTCGAGCAGAACGTCTGGATCTCGTCGGCGCTGCCCGGTTCCTGCCCGGCGAACTGGTTGCACGGAAAACCGACCACGGAGAAGCCCTGGCCGCCGAAGCGTTCCTGCAGCCGCTCGAGGCCGGAGTACTGCGGGGTCAGGCCGCACTTCGACGCGACGTTGACCACGAGCAGCGCCTTGCCGGCGAGCGAGCCCAGCGAGCTGTCCTGCCCGTCGAGGGTCTTGACCGGAATTTCGTGGATTCCCATGGGGCCCTTTCAGTCGTGCTTCAGCGCCCGGGCGTCGAGGTGCCCGAACGGTCCGTCGTCGGCGCGGTAAGCGGCGGCGAGTTCTTCGGCCCGCGCGCGCTCGCCGCGGCGCAGCAGCCCGGCCAGCGCGTCGAACCGTTCGGTGTGGACGGCCGCGCGGCGGCGCGCGTAGTCCGCGGCCGAGTCTTTCGTGACCATGAACGCCCAGTCGCTTTCCAGTGCCAGCATCGCCTCGGCGACGGCCTGGTCGGCGACGGTGTCCCGGGCTGTTGTCCCCAAATCGGCAACGAGGTCGAGCAGCCGCCGCTGCAGTGCCGAGTTGGCTTCGACCATGTCCTTGACCTGCTCGCCGTCCCAGACGCGCCAGTCCTTGCCCGACCCCCACGACGACGCCGGCAGGTCGATCGGCTCGCCGACGTGGTCGGCTTCGATCGCCCCCTTCAGCGTCGTCACGCGGACGCCGGCCTCGGGCAGCGCCCGCAGCACGCCTTCCAGCCAGGCCGGTCCTTCGTGCCACCAGTGCCCGAACAGCTCCGTGTCGTACGCGGCGACCACGAGCGCCTCACGCCCGTGCTGCGCCTTCAGCGAACGCAGCCGCGTCACGACCGTCTCGACGAAGTCCTTGACGTGCTGCTGCAGCACGTCCGCGGCGAGCGCGGGGTCGTAGGGCGCCTTGTCCTGCGGCTCGACCGTCTTGCCGGTGACCCGCGCCGCCTTCAGCCCGACCTCGTGCTGCCAGGTGTGGAAGTCGCGGTACGCGGCGTGCCCGGGGTAGCCGGCCTTCGGCGACCAGACGCGGTAGGTGACTTCGAGGTCTCGTCCGAAAGCGACCACGTCGCTCGCGCCGACCGGCCGCGCGGCCCACGTCTCGCCGCGCAGCGACGGGCCGTCCACCATGAACCGCCGCACGCCGGCGGCGGCGTAGTCGTTTTCCATGCCAGGCGCGTAGCCGCACTCCGGCGCCCAGATCCCCTCGGGCCGCGACCCGAGCCGCAGCGCCGTGTCGGCGAGCCCGGCGTTCAGCGCGAACTCGCGCACCCGCGGGTCCAGCAGCGGCTGGAACGGGTGGGCCAGCGGGCCCCCGAGCAGCTCGATAGTCGAATTTTCGACCAGGGACCGCAGCACCGGGGAAAAGCCGTGCCGCCAGCGCGTGCCCAGCTCTTCGGCGGCGCGGACGGCGGTCCGGTGCTCGGCCGCCGCGAGCTCGCGCAGCAGCGGGTCGCCGCGCCACAACGTCGACGCGTGCTGGGCGCGCAGCTGCCAGTGGCCGAGCCAGTCGTGGAACGCGCGGATGCTGTACGGGTCGTCGAGCTGCGCGGCGAGCACCGGCGTCACGCCCAGCGTCAGCACGTCCCGGCGCCCCTCGGCGGCGAAGCGTTCGAGCAGGTCGACCATCGGCAGGTACGAATGCGCCCACGCCTGGTACAGCCATTCCTCGCCGACCGGCCAGGTCCCGTGGTGCGGCAGCCACGGCAGGTGGCTGTGCACGACGAGGCAGAACGTCCCTTCGCTCATCGGCGCACCGCCACGGCGATCAGGTCGAGGCTCGCGTCCAGGTCGTCGCCGTGGATGTCGAACCCGGAGGCTTCGATCGCGGCGACGTCGGCGAGCAGCGCCGCCGGCCAGACGGCCTGGCCGGGCAGCTCACCCATGACCACGTCGAGCTGGGCGTCGATGAGTGAACCGCCGTACCGCTCGTCGAGCGCGCGCACGGCCTCGCCGTGGTGCAGCCCGTGCAGCGTCTCGATCTCGAAACCGGCGTCGTCGAGCAGCCCGGCCAGCTCAGACGGCGCCAGCTCACGGGTGTGGAACGGGTTCAGCGGCGTGTCGCTGTCCGGCGTGAACGTCAGCCGGTTCGGCGTCGTGACCAGCAGTTTGCCGTTTTCCGGCAACACCCGCCGGCACTCGGCGAGGAAGCCCGCCTGGTCCCACAGGTGCTCGATGACCTGGAAGTTGGCCACGACGTCGACCGCGCCGTCGCGCACCGGCAGGAACGCCAGGTTCGCCCGCGCGACGGCGAGCTCGGGGTAGCGGCGGGCGACGTGCTCGGTGGTCGGCACGTCGTAGTCGAGCGCGAGCACCCGGCGGGCGGTGGTCGCGAGGAGGCTAGCGCCGTAGCCCTCGCCGCAGCCGGCTTCGAGCACCGTCGCGTCCGCGCAGTGGGGGAGCAGGGCGGCGTACGCGGCTTCGTGGCGCTTGAACCAGTAGTTCTCCTCGGCGATGCCGGGGACGGTCCGTTCACCGGTCAGGTGCAGCGCCTCGGCCCGGGTGGCTGGGGTGGTCACCTGCGCGACCATAGCGGGTGTCACGTCCGGGCAGCCGGGCTCGTTCCGTGGTCATGCAACGGACCATCACCCGCGTACTGCTCGTCTTCTTCGGCCTGGTCGAAGCCGTGGTCGGAATCTGGCCACTGCTCTCGCCCACGGGCTTCTACCAGGACTTTCCCGGTTTCCGCACCGGCTGGGTGGCCATGGACGGCGCCTTCAACGAGCACCTCCTGCGCGACTTCGGCGGCCTCAACCTGGCCCTCGCCGCCCTGCTGATCGGCGCCGCCGTGATCGGTACCACAGCGGTCGCGCGGCTGGCCGGCGTGGCGGGGCTGCTGTTCGGCCTGCCGCACTTCGTCTACCACCTCGGCCACGTGGCGCACTTCGAGCGGCTCGACCAGGTGCTGATCATCGCGACGACCGGCCTCGGCGTCGTGGTCCCGCTCGTGGTCCTGCTGGTCCCGGGGCGGCGCGTCAGCCCACCGGCGACACCGTGATGCCGAGCGCGCCCGGGCCGAGGTGCGCGCCGATGACCGTGCTCGCCTCGACGACCATGCTCTCGGCCATCGCGGGCACCCGGCGTTCGATCTGCCTGCCGATTTCGAGCTCGTGGTCGCTGGCGCCGAACCGGGTGACCGCGATGTCGGCGCGGAACCCGCCGGACTTCTTCACCGCGAGGTCGACCATCTTGGCCAGCGCCCGCCGCGTGCCGGGGACCCTGGCCAGCGGCGCGACCTCGCCGTCCTTGACCGTGAGCAGCGGCTTGATCGAGAACGCGGTGCCGAGCATCGCCTGCGCGGCGCCGATCCGCCCACCCCGGCGCAGGTACTCCAGCGTGTCGACGTAGATGAACTCGGTGCTGGTCAGGCACCGGCGTTCGGCGGCTTCGATGACGCGCGCGGCGTCCGCGCCCGCCGCGGCCGCCCGGGCCGCCGACACCACGGCGAAGCCCAGGCTCATCCCGGTGGTGCGGCTGTCGAGGACGTGCACCGGGATGCGGACCTGCTGGGCGGCGTCCCGGGCCGCGCGGACGGTGTCGGACATGCGGCCGGAGATGTGGATGCTGACGATGGCGGTCGCCCCGGCGGCGGCCGCCTCCTGGTAGGTCCAGAAGAACGCCCCCGGATCCGGGGGCGAAGTGGTCAGGACTTCCCCGGCTCTCAGCGCGTCGATGACCTTGCCGCGGTCGAAGCGGTTTTCGTCGTCGAAGTGACCACCCAGGTTCAGCTGGATCTGGACGACCCCGATCGCCCAGCGGGCGGCGACGATGTCGGGCAGGCAGGAGCTCGAGTCGGTGATGACGGCGATGCGCGCGGGCATGCTGGGGAAGGTTAATGCCTGACATGCACTGCGAGTAGGCCGTGGTTGGTCCGATCGGACGAACGGCTGTTCAAGCGGGGTAACCGGTCGACTACTGGGACGATGGTCCCATTAGATTGCGCATCCAGGTGAAAGGCGTCACCTCGGCGGGTGCTGGGCGCCGATCAGCCCTAATCTACCGGCCAGTAGAGCACTGTCCCGTGGTCGACCGCGGGCCACGAACCGGGAGGTCGAAGCAGACCCATGACCAACATCGTCGTCCTGGTCAAGCAGGTACCGGACACCTACTCGGAGCGGAAGCTCAACGGGTCCGACCACACCCTTGACCGCGAATCCGCCGACGCCGTGCTCGACGAGATCAACGAGAAGGCCGTCGAAGAGGCGCTGAAGATCAAGGAAGCCGGCGAGGGCGAGGTCACCGTGATCTCGGTGGGCCCGGACCGCGCGACCGACGCCATCCGCAAGGCGCTGTCCATGGGCGCCGACAAGGCCATCCACGTCTCGGACGAGGCGCTGCACGGCTCCGACGCGATCGCCACCGCCAAGGTGCTCGCCGCCGCGGTCGCCAAGGTCGAAGGCTACGACCTGATCATCGCCGGCAACGAGTCCTCCGACGGCCGCGGCGGCGCCGTCCCGGCGATCCTCGCCGAGCTGCTCGGCCTGCCGCAGGTCACCTACGCTCGCGAGGTCACCGTCGAGGGCACGACCATCAAGGCCGTCCGCGAGACCGAGGACGGGCTCACTCGCCTCGAGGCGAACCTGCCCGCGGTGGTGAGCGTCGGCGAGAAGATCAACGAGCCGCGCTACCCGTCCTTCAAGGGCATCATGGCCGCGAAGAAGAAGCCGGTCGAGACGTTCACCATCGCCGACCTGGGCGTCGACGCGGGCGAGGTCGGCCTCGGCAACGCGTGGTCCACCGTGACCGAATCCGCGCCGAAGCCGCCGCGCACCGCCGGCGAGAAGGTCGAAGACGAGGGCGACGGCGGCACCAAGGTCGCCGAGTACCTGGTCGGCCAGAAGCTCATCTGACAACGGCTCTTCGAGGAGGAACAAGAACATGGCTGAAGTACTCGTCCTCGTCGACCACGTCGACGGTGAGGTCAAGAAGGTCACGCTCGAGCTGCTGACCGCCGCCCGCGCGCTCGGTGAGCCGTCGGCCGTCGTCGTCGGCCCGACCGGGACCGCCGCGAAGGCGAAGCAGGCGCTGGCGTCGCACGGTGCCGCCAAGGTGTATGTCGCGGAAGGCGACGACGCCGCGAACTACCTGGTCACGCCCAAGGTGGACGTGCTCGCCGCGCTCGCGCAGCAGGCGTCCCCGGCCGCCGTGCTCCTCACCGCCAGCGGTGAGGGCAAGGAGGTCGCCGCCCGCCTTGCCGTGCGCCTGGGCTCCGGCCTGATCTACGACGCCGTGGGCGTCAACGGCGACGGCGTCATCGACCAGTCCATCTTCGGTGGCGCGTTCTCCGTCAAGTCCAAGTCCGCGAAGGGCGCGCCCGTCGTGTCCATCCGCCCGGGCGCGGTCGAGGCCGAGCCGGCCGAGGGCGCGGCGGCCGAAGAGACCGTCGAGATCCCCGCGGTCGACGCGGCGAAGGCCACCCGCATCACCGGCGTCGAGCCGGTCACCGGCGGTGACCGTCCGGAGCTGACCGAGGCCTCGATCGTGGTCTCCGGTGGCCGTGGTGTCGGCTCGGCGGAGAAGTTCGACGTCGTCGAGAAGCTGGCCGACTCGCTCGGCGCGGCCGTCGGCGCGTCGCGTGCCGCGGTCGACTCCGGCTACTACCCGGCGCAGTTCCAGGTGGGCCAGACCGGCAAGACGGTGTCGCCGCAGCTGTACATCGCGCTCGGCATCTCCGGCGCGATCCAGCACCGCGCCGGCATGCAGACGTCGAAGACGATCATCGCCGTCAACAAGGACCCGGAGGCGCCGATCTTCGAGATCGCCGACTTCGGCATCGTCGGCGACCTGTTCAACGTCGCGCCGCAGCTGACCGAAGCGGTCGAGAAGCGCAAGGGCTGATCCAGTCCGTCGAAAGGGCCTCCCGGGACGTCCCGGGAGGCCCTTTTCGCGTTTTCAGCACCTGAGAGAAGCCTGAGAACCCGCCATTAACTGAACGTGCACCAATCGGTCATCGGATGGCACTCTCCGAGGCTTCCTACGCGCGGGTACACCTTGACCATGACGACGTCACAGCTCCTCGTCAGCACTGATCAGGCGGGTGTCGAGCTCCCCGCGGACGCTCCCCGGTACTCCCTCCTCGTCGCCCACGCGAACGACGAAGTGGTCGCCGCGCAACGCCTCCGGCACCGCGTTTTCGCCGAGGAAATGGGAGCGCGGCTGCACTCGCTCCGGCCCGGTCTCGACGTGGACGAGTTCGACGAGTTCTGCGACCACCTCGTCGTCCGCGACGACAACACCGGCGAGATCGTCGGCTGCTACCGGATGCTGCCGCCCGACCGCGCCGCGCGGGCCGGGAAGCTCTACGCCGACAGCGAGTTCGACCTGGGCGCGCTCGACGCGATCCGGCCGCACCTAGTCGAAACCGGCCGGTCCTGCGTGCACCCCGACCACCGCAGCGGCGCCGTCGTCAGCCTGGTCTGGGCCGGGATCGCCCGCTACATGCTGCTGTCCGGCCACCGGTACCTCGCCGGCTGCGCGTCCGTCCCCCTGGTCGACGGCGGTTCCTTCGCCGCCGGCGTGTGGGACCTCCTGCGCACCAAGCACTACTCGGACGAGGCCACCCGCGTCTCGCCGCTGATCCCGTGGGACTGCTCGGAGATCGAACGCCCGGCGCGCGCCACGCTGCCGCCGCTGATCAAGGGCTACGTCCGCCTCGGCGCCAAGGTCCACGGGCCGCCCGCGCTCGACGCCGACTTCGGCGTCGCGGACTTCTTCGTCGTGCTGGACCTGCACAACGTCGACGAGCGCTACCTGAAGTTCTTCCTCGGGACCCAGGGATGAGCCACGCCTGGATGCCGACGTCCCCCTGCGGCGACGGCTGCCTGACCGACGGCGACGCGGTGGTCGGCCTCCCACGCCGGATCCTGCGCTTCACGGCGGCGATCACGGCCGTGCTGGCGGCGCTGCTGTCGGCGCCCCTGCTGCTGGTGCCGTGGGGCCGCGAACGCCGGATCCGGCTGATCTTCCGCGGCGTGCTGCGGGCGTTCGGCGTCCGCCTGGACGTCCGCGGCGGCGAGGACTTCCTGACCGCGCCCGCCGGCCGCGGCGCCCTGGTCGTCAACAACCACATCTCGTGGCTGGACATCGTCGCGATCAACGCCCTGCGCCCGATGCGCGCGCTGGCCAAGAAGGAGATCGCGGGCTGGCCGGTGCTGGGCGGCCTGGTCCGCCGCGGCGGCAGCATCTTCCTCGACCGCGAGCGGCTGACGACGCTGCCCGCCACGATGGCGTCGCTCGCCGACGCGCTCCGCACGGGCTCGCTGGTGAGCGTCACCCCGGAGGGCACGACCTGGTGCGGCCTGGCGTCGGGCCGCTTCACGACGGCGACGTTCCAGGCAGCCATCGACGGCGGCGTCCCGGTGCGCCCGATCGCGCTGCGCTACCGCCTCGCCGACGGCCGCGAGACCAGCCGCCCCGCGTTCATCGGCCCGGAGTCGCTGATCGCTTCGCTACGCCGGGTCGCCGCACTGCGCGGCCTGGTCCTGGAGGTCCACATCTGCCCGGAAATCGCCCCCGGCCGCGCGGAGAACCGCCGCGAGCTGGCGGCCCTCGCCGAGGCGGCGGTCCATTCCGCGCTGGGCACGGTCCAGATCCCGGCGCAGCGGCGCCGCCGGACCGCACGCCGTCAGCCGGCGCCCCTGGCTTCGCCTCCCGCGAAGTGATCCGGGCCCTGTCGCCGCGATCCGGCGACAGGCCCGGATTGGCCGGGTTCAGCCGACGGTGATCGTGAGCTTCCCGCCGGGATGCCCGCCCTCGCTCTCGGTCTGCGCGGCGGCCGCGTCGGCGAGCGGGTAGCTCTTGCCGTGTGCGAGACCGACGCCGTGGTCGGTCACCCAGCCGGCGATCCCGGTCAGCACCTCGCGGCTCTGCTCACCCCCGCTGGAGAACGTGATCCCCAGCTCGAACGCGGCCGCGTCGGCGATGGTGACGACCCGGTCCTTCGTGCCCCGCAGCTCGACGGACCCGGGCAGCACCCCGTGCCCGACGGCGTCGAACACGGCGTCGATCGGCCCGGACGCGGCCTCGCGGACGCGCTCCACCCAGCCGTCGCCGTAGCGCACGGGAACGACGCCCAGCGACTTCAGGGCGTCGAGGCTGCGGCTCCCGCCGGTCCCGATGACGGTCACCCCCTGCGCGACGGCGACCTGGGCGGCGAACCGCCCGACGGTGCCGCTGGCGCCGTGGAGCAGCAGCGTCTCGCCCTCGCGGACGCCCAGCAGCCCGAGGACGCGAAGCGCGGTTTCCCCGGCGACCGGCAACGCCGCGGCGTCCGCCCACGAAAGGCTCGCCGGCTTCGGCGCGAGCGTCTTCGCCAGCGCGTACTCGGCGTAAGCGCCGGTCTCGGACCAGCCGAACACCTCGTCACCGACGGCGAAGTCCGCGCCCTCACCGACGGCGTCGACGACCCCGGCGACCTCGAGACCGGGCGTGTGCGGGAAGGCGACCTGGAAGTTCTGCTGCATGAAGCCGTTGCGGATCTTCCAGTCGATCGGGTTGACGCCGGCGGCCCGCACGGCCAGCCGCACCTGCCCCGGGCCGGGCTCCGGCACCGGCACCTCGGACAGCTGCAGGACGTCCGGTCCGCCGTAAGCGGAGAAGGTGATCGCTCGCATGGTTGTTCGGCACTCCTCGGTCGGTGAGAACTTCCTCGTCACATAGTCAACTCGCCCCGGCGCCCCCGCCGAACCACCCGGACGAGCAGTGTTCACTAGCCGGACGAGCAGGCCGCCCGACGGCGGACGCGCCTACCTTGGGGGTCATGGACGCTTCCTGGTCGGACCCGCGGCACGTGCTCGACGTCGTCGACCGGCTGCTGTCGGCCCCTCGGCCCCAGTTCCTCAGCCGGTTCTCCACCGAACTGGGGCGGCTGATCCCGCACCGAGCCGCCGCGATGCAGACGGGCGACTGCCCCCGCAGCCCGCTCAAGGCCGTCGGCGACGAGACGATTACAGCGACCGTGACGAGCGTCGAGCTGCAGCGCCTGGCCGACCGCAGCGAGCCGGGCAAAGCCCTGGTCATCGACGGCGACCTGGGTGGAACCGAACGCCGCATCGTCCTGCTCGCCTCGACGCCGGCGATCGGCAAGGGCGCCGTGCTCGCCGTGGTGCCCGAGGCCGGGGAACTGCACGCTGTCGACCTGGAGCTGGCCGCTCAGCTGTGGCACATCGTCAGCACGGACGCCGCCCAGCGCGCGACGGACCCGGGCCCGGACGTCCTGGCCAGCAGCCTCGCCGCGGCCTCCGCCCGAGCCCAGGCGATCACCGACCTCGGCCAGACCCACGCGGCGACGTTGGCCACGCTCCTGGCGGTGCTCCGTTCCAGCCGCCTCTCGGACACCGCCGCCCGCCGCACCGCGGTCGACCTCGCGGCCGACGCGCTGCTCGAGCTCAAGGGCGTGGTCGACCGCGACCAGGTCCTGTCGGTCGAACAGGCCGACACGGCCTTCGCGGTGTTGAAGACCCAGCTGGCCGACCTGGTGCGCCACACGGAGGTCGACGTCGACCTCGCCGACCCGATCGGCGACGCGTCCCTCCCGCAGGACATCGCCCACACGGCCCGCACCCTGACCCGTGGCCTGGTGCTCGCCGCCTTGGACCGCCCGACGACGACCCGTCTCCGAGCGTCCTGGCGCCTGGACGGAACAACGCTCCGCATCACCGTCCGTGACGACTGCCCGGAGGTCGCCGACGCGATCCCGGCCCGCGGCCTGACCGACCGCCTCACCGCCCTGGGCGGCCACTGGGAGGTCGACGCGGTACCCGGCTGGGGCACGACGATCACGGCGGTCCTCCCGCTCGGCGTGGCCGAACCGCCGGAGCTGCGCCCGCTGGACCGCCTCAACCCGCGCGAACTGGAGGTCCTATCGGGCATCTCCCAGGGCTTGCGCAACCGGCAGATCGCCGAACAGCTGCAGCTCAGCGAGCACACGGTCAAGTTCCACGTCCGCAACATTCTTGAGAAGCTGAGCGTGACCTCCCGCGGCGAGGCCGCCGCCCTGGCCCGCGACCTGCCCCTGGACCCGGTGACCCACCGCACGGCCTGAGGCGTCTTGACCTCCAGCGGGCTGGAGGTTGCACGCTGCTGATCATGGCCTCGACGATCGATTCCGCACCTCGCCGCCGAAGTGTGCTGTGGAGCGCGGAACACCGCCTGACGACGATCGCCCTGCTGCTCGTGGTCACGTTGGTCGCTTTCGAGAACATGGGCGTGGCGACGGCGATGCCGACCCTGGTCGCCGACCTCGACGGCCTGGCGCTGTACTCGTGGCCCTTCACGACCTTCCTCATCTCCAGCGTGGTCGCCACGGTCCTGTCAGGCCGCATCGGCGACCGCCGTGGCCCCGCACCGGCGTTGCTGGCCGGCCCCGCGCTGTTCGCGACCGGCCTGATCGTCGCGGGAGCGGCGAACGGCATGCCGGTCTTCCTCCTCGGCCGCGCATTGCAGGGCTTCGGTTCCGGCCTGCTCCTGGTCTCGGTCTCACTCCTGATCGCGCTGACGTTCACCGACCACGAACGCCCGGTCATCTACGCGGCCAACGCGGCAGCTTGGGTCCTGCCGGCGGTCATCGGCCCCTCGGTCGCCGGCCTGGTCACGGTCAGCATCGGCTGGCGCTGGATCTTCCTCGGCCTGGTCCCGCTCGTGGTCGTCGGAGCGGTCATGCTCCTCGTGGTCATCCGACGGCTGCCCCCGCACGCACCCGCCCTCGACGGTCGCCGCGCGAGCGTGCCCCAGGCGATCATCGCCGCCCTCGGCGTCGCGGCACTGACGTGGGCGGCCCAGCACCACTCCCTCCTTTCGCTCGGCTACGGCGCGCTTGGCCTCGTAGCCCTGGGCTACGCCCTGCGTACCCTCCTGCCGGTCGGAACGCTGACCTCCCGCCCGGGCCTGCCGACAGTCGTCGCTTCGCGCGCCCTGATCGCGGGCGCGTACGCCGGGATGGAGGCGTACCTGCCGCTGACGATGAGCGCCGTCCACGGCTACGGCCCCGCTCTCGCCGGCCTGCCCCTGACGATCACGGCGTTGGGCTGGTCCGCGGCGTCGGCAGCCCAAGGCCGGTTCCTCAACTGGTCGAGGGAGGCCTCGCTGCGCACAGGGTTTTGGCTGGTCGCGGCGGGGCTCGTCTGCTTCGGCCTGGTCTCGCAGCCCTGGTGCCCAGGCTGGCTCGCATTCGTGGCCTGCGCGGTCGGTGGTGCAGGCATGGGGATCGCGATGCCCGCGATATCGGTTCTCCTGCTGCGCTACTCACCCGAAGGTGAACGCGGCTTCAATACCTCAGCGATGCAGCTCGCAGACTGGGTGGGTTCCGCCCTGCTGATCGGCTTGGGCGGCGTCCTGCTCGGCGTGGTCGGCTCGGTACTCGACCCGTCGCCGGCGATGGCCCTGCTCACCCTCGCATTGGCGACGTTGGCGCTGCTGGGCGTCCGGCTGACCGGGCGGTGGCCGTCAAAGGTGTGACAGCCCACTTCGACGGCCAGGGTGGGCTTGGTCACGCGCTGGAGCGGACTACTCTGGTAGAGCGATGACCTATCTCGACCACGCGGCGACTACTCCGATGTTGCCCGAAGCCATAGCGGCGATGACCGAGGCGCTGTCCACCGTGGGCAACGCCTCCGCGCTGCATTCTTCGGGCCGCCGAGCTCGCCGGATGGTCGAGGAAGCCCGCGAAACCATCGCTGACGCGCTGGGCGCTCGTCCCTCCGAAGTCATCTTCACCGGCGGCGGCACCGAGAGCGACAATCTCGCGATCAAAGGCATCTACTGGGCTCGCCACGAAGAACGAGAGCAGCGCCGTCGCGTCCTATGCGGTGCCGCGGAGCACCACGCAGTACTCGACACTGTCGAATGGCTCGAAGCCCACTGCGGCGCCGAGGTCGTCTTGCTCGACGTGGACAACCAGGGACGCGTTTCGCCTGACGTCCTCCGCGCAGCCATCGCCGAGGAGCCCGACACCGTGGCGCTGGCCACTGTGATGTGGGCCAACAACGAGGTCGGCACGATCAACCCGATCGCCGGCCTGGCGGCAGTATGCGCCGAGTTCGAAATCCCATTCCACACTGATGCGGTTCAAGCTGTCGGCGCCGTTCCCGTGGATTTCGCCGCGAGCGGCGCAGCGGCCCTGACCCTGACCGGGCACAAGCTCGGTGGTCCGATCGGCGTGGGAGCGCTGCTGCTCGGACGGGATGTGACTTGCGTGCCTCTGCTGCACGGCGGTGGCCAGGAACGCAATGTCCGTTCCGGCACCTTGGATGTCCCGGCCATCGTGGGTTTCGCAGCAGCAGTTCGGACCAGCGTCACCACGCGAGCTGATTACGCCAAGCGCGTGGAGGGACTCCGGGACGAGCTCGTCGAGGTCATCCAGCGCGAAGTCCCCGACGTCATCCTCAACGGCGGGGACGGCGAGAGGCTGCCCAGCCACGCTCACTTCACGTTCCCTGGATGTGCTGGTGACAGCTTGCTGATGCTGCTCGACGCCAAGGGCATTGAATGCTCGACTGGATCGGCATGCACTGCCGGCGTCGCCCAGCCGAGCCACGTGCTGCTCGCCATGGGGGCCGATCCGGCCGCGGCCCGCGGTTCCCTCCGTTTCTCTCTTGGTCACACATCCACAGTTACCGATGTCGAGGCAGTGGCCGCGGAGATCGGCGGAGTCGTCCTGCGTGCACGGCAGGCCGGCCTCGCCGGAATGCGCAAGAAGACCCAGAAGCAAGAGGTGTAAGGCAATGCGGGTTTTGGCCGCGATGAGCGGAGGAGTGGACTCGGCAGTCGCCGCAGCGCGCGCGGTGGATGCCGGGCACGACGTCGTTGGCGTGCACCTGGCGCTGTCGGCCAAACCGGGAACGTTGCGAACCGGTTCGCGAGGGTGCTGCACGATCGAAGACTCGCACGATGCCCGGCGAGCCGCGGATATTCTTGGCATTCCTTTCTACATCTGGGATTTCGCCGAGCGATTCACCGAAGAGGTCGTCGAGACCTTCGTCGGCGAATACGCCGCCGGACGCACCCCTAACCCGTGCGTGACCTGCAACGAGAAGATCAAGTTCGAAGCTCTTCTCGAGAAGGCGATGGCGCTCGGCTTCGACGCGGTCGCTACCGGTCACTATGCGCGCCTGTCGGTTGTCGACGGTGTGCCTGAGCTTCGCCGTAGCGCGGACAGCGGCAAGGACCAATCCTACGTGCTCGCTTCCCTGACCGCGGAACAGCTCAGCCACGCCATGTTCCCCCTCGGCGACTCCTGGAAGTCTGATGTTCGAGCGGAGGCAGAGCGGCGAGGCTTGTCTGTTGCCAACAAGCCCGACAGTCACGATATCTGCTTCATCCCGGACGGCGACACCAAGAAGTTCCTGGAAAACCGCTTGGGGCAACGTCCGGGTGAGCTCGTCGACGCGGAGACGGGTGCGGTCCTCGGCCGGCACACCGGAGTGCACGGATTCACGGTCGGCCAGCGCAAGGGCCTGGGGATCGACGCTCCGGCGCCGGACGGCCGTCCGCGGTACGTCCTGTCGCTCGAACCGGTGTCCGGCTCCGTCAAGGTCGGTCCTGCCGCCGAGCTCGGCGTCAAGGTAATCGAGGCTGATCGAGCGATCTGGCCCAGCGGCAACCCGCTGACCGAACCGACCGAGTGCGTGGTCCAGGTCAGGGCTCATGGAGGCATTGTCGACGCGGTCGCCGACGTGGACTCCGACACCATGACAGTGCACCTGCGTGAGCCGCTCCGCGGAGTCGCTCCGGGCCAGGTCGTCGTTCTCTACCGGCCGGACTCCGAAGGCGGGGACGTCGTCCTGGGCAGCGCGAAGATCTCCGGTACTCGCTGATCACCCATCACTTCCGAGTCTTCTTTCGGCTTCGGTTACCCCGCCGTTGCTCTGGCTGGATCGACGGTGGCGTCGTCGAATGCACTTGCCCTGCCGGCGTCGCGACGTTCACGGTGCCATCCGAGGTGATTTCGTAGTCCCAACCGGGTTGTCTCTTCAGCCTGCGATGTCGTGAGCAATAAGTGACGGGCTGATCCGCTGTGCCTTCGGCTCCGCCCACGGGACGGGTCGCTTCGATCCCGCAATTCTGTGCAGGACGTGTGCATCCCGGCTGCCGGCATTCCTGGTCCCGGACCCGGATGAACTCGTCCTGGTGGAGGGGATAGCGCGTCGGCGAGAGTTCGAGGGCTTGACCGGTACGCGGCTCGGTGAGAACCCGTCGCAGTGCTGTGTTGGGCCCGCCGATGATGTTGCGGGCAACCGCGGCGGCGATCGGTCCGCGGCCGGCCAAAGCCGCTGGCGTTTCGCTGAGGCCGAGGTATGTGTCGAGGTCGATGTGCAGGAAGACCTCGGTGCGCTCGCTCGGGCCGCCCGTGCCGCTGAGCAGCAGATCCATGGCCACATCCGCGCGGAGCTGATCGAGGGAGCGAGCCTCTTGCGGAGTCTTCAGCGCTCGCGCGGCCCGATCGATGCGGGCGTAGGCAGCGGTCGCCTTCTCGGTCGGCGCGTTGTTGACCGAAATGTGGGTCACGCCGGTGTCCTGGTGGTGCAGCGCGAGACGCCGCTCGATGAGTTTCTGCTCGGTACGGAGTGCCGCGCCTTGCGGGTCGGCTTGCGCGGCCGCGTAGGTTGCCGCTCGACGGACCTGAGTGGCGTTCCTACCCGGGACTCGGTCCTCGAGTGTCGCATCGACGGCGCCTATGTGTTCTTGGGACAACCAGGCCGTCGCGTCGGTGACCTTCATGGCGCGGTAGAGATCGAGTCTGCCGTCGTCCATGAGGTTCAACATGCGGGGGAGCCGGACGATCAGTGCGCTGGCAGCCGAAACGATGGCTCTGGCGCGATGTTCGGTTATCGACAGGGCGAGTGCTACTTCCGAAGCTGCGCTGGGCTCACGTCTCCGCCGCACACTCAGATTTGCGATCGCTCTCAACTGAACAGCTTGGAGCTTGGAGATCTCCGCGTCGGTATCGCGGATGAGGTCGATGACTTGGTCGTCTTTCATGCGCTGCAACGATTCCGGGTCACAACGGACCGAGCGCAGCATCGTGGGGAGTCTGTCGTCGCTGCTCGTGGAGTCGGTTGCAGTGACGAGCTTGCGTACTGGTTGGGAAGGTGCCATGAGTTCGACCGTACGACGGCTCGCGGAAAAAGTCATCGAAAGGGCGCGAACGGTCCGTTCGCGCCCCTCATGGCTTGACGTAGTGCAATTAATTCGGAATGGTTTGCGTGCGTAGACGTTCGTGTCTGGTCGTGCAGGAGGTGGCTCGAGTGCCTTTGTGTCCGAAGTGGACAGAATGGCGATTGGCTGGCGGTGTGGGTGGTATTGCTCAGAGCTTGAGCTTGAATCCCGTGTGGCTCGGGACGAAACCGAGGCGTTCGTAGAAGCGGTGCGCGTCCGCTCGGGAGGTGTCGGACGTGAGCTGCACGAGTGCGCACTCGCGCCGCCGCGACTCGGTGATCGCCCACTGCATGAGGTCGGCGCCCAGCCCGGAGCCGCGGTGGTCCGCGTGGACACGTACGGCTTCGATCTGACCGCGAAACGCGCCTCGTCGGGCGAGGCCGGGGATGATCGTCAGTTGCAGCGTTCCGACCGGTTCGTCGTCGGACGCGACGACGACCAGCAGCTGATTGGAATCTTTGACGATTTCGTCGAATGCGCGCAGATAGGGGGCAAGGTCGTCAGGGTCGTCTCGGGTAGCGCCCAGCTGGTCGTCCGCCAGCATGCGCACGATTGCACCGATATCCTCACGTCGTGCTCTGCGGATCACGTATTCGGTCACAACACCCAGTATCACAGCGCGCGGGTGAAGCCTTGATAGCTGTGCTCGAAACCGAAGCGCGCATAGAACTCCCGCAGCTCGCCGCGAGTGAGACCGGAGTCCAGGTGGACACGAGCGCAGCCTCGCCGGCGGGCTTCGTCTATACCCCAGGTCAGAAGCGCACTCGTCACGCCGCGTCGGGTGGCGCGGATGCCTTCGAGCAGGCCGCGGGTCGCGCCGTTCCACGAGAGTCCTTGAAGCACCGTCAGTTGTGCGGTTCCGACGATGCCGTTGTGGTCCTCGGCCACGACCAGCGAGACGTGAGGGGTGTTCATGAGCTCACGGAGTGTCGCTGCCAACGGCTCATCGTGCGCGCCGAACAGGCGCTCAAGCGCCTCGATGTCCGTGGTGCGGGCGCGTCTGATGACATCCATTTCACCCAGTATGCAGGACGCCCGGCGATGGCTGTCGCTGTTACGGGGCGGCTACTCCCGGTGCTGCCTACGCGATCATCAAGCTACCGTGTAGTGCCGAACGCCGTCGACGATCTGCGTTGTCAGTTTTCCTTGCGACGCCAGCAGGTCGAGGTGAGCGGCGGTTTCCAGGACCGCGAGCATCTGGTTGAACGAGTCCATTTCGGACAGCTTGCGGTTCCGGCGGGTCCAGCCGACCCGGTGCGCGGCTTCGTTGGCGGTGGTCGCACCGGCTGCGATCTGGGATCCCATCGTTTCGAGGCGCTGCCGATGGTGTTCCAGCAGTTCGTCGACTCGCGTGTGCACGCTGTCGGACACGGGGCCGTGCGCGGGAAGCATTCGGCGGTCCGGCATCGCGCGCACCAGGCGGAGAGAGCCGATGAAGTCGTTGAGCGGCAACTCGGCGGGAACGGGCTGGAACCCGATCGACGGTGTAATGTGCGGCAGCACGTGGTCACCGGAGAACAACAGTTCGGCGGTGTCGTCGACGAAGACCACGTGCCCGGCCGTGTGTCCGGGGGTGGCGACGACGTTGAACTCGCGGCCGGGCAGGATCGGCCGGCGGCCAGGTGTCAGCCATTCGTCGGGCGCCTCCCAGAGATCGGCTTCCGTGTGGCGCCGGTTCGTGCCGAATTCCCGAGCGAGCGCCTCGACGACTTCGGCGGCGCCGGCCTGAAACAGGAGATCGACCTGGGCCTCCATCGGCAACCGGTCGGGATTGCCCGACGCCTTGAGCGATGGTTCCTCGTCCTGGCCGAGGGCGATCTTCGAGCCGAATTCGCGGCGGAGGACGACAGCCTGCGAATAGTGGTCCCGGTGCACGTGGGTGACCAGGAATTCGCTCACGTCAGCGAGTTCCGCGCCGATGCCACCGAGGGCATCCGCAAGCTGTTGTCGGGCCACGCTCAGTGCCCAACCCGAATCGACCAGGACTAGCTTCTCGCCATCGGTGACCGCGTAGACGTTGACCGCGCGCAGACCGTCGTTCGGCAGCGGCAAGGGGATTCGGTAGACACCGGCCGAGACCTCGTAGATCCCGGGCTCGGTCCAGCTCCTGTCGCTGTTTTCCGGCAACGGTTCCACGGTGACCTCCGTCCCGGCGAGACTGCGGCGTCCCGGCCTTTATTCACATTGAGCCGTGCCGGGCCCGCTGTCCACCGGGAGGAGATGAGACGCCGGTCACTTGATCAGTCGGTGTCCTGCTTCAGTGCGGTGTCGATCGTGAGCGCCGCGGCGACGACCATGCTGGCGAGCGGATCGGGCAGGGGGTGGGGGATCTCCACGACGTAGTTGTCAGCCGTCGTGAAAGCGGCCTTGATGAAGCCGCCCCACGTCTTCGTGACCCGGGCGACCTCGGTGCCGGTGTGGTCGCGGATCGAGAAGTTCCAGGCTCGCCAGTTCTCGGCGAAGATCCCGCCGACCGAACGGCCGTCCACGATGAAGCCGAAGCGGATCTTCCCGAAGACGTTCTCCTGCACGATCTCGCCGATCGGGGTCTCGTCGGCGCGAGTGACCAGGAAGCGTGATTTGAACACCTTCGCGGGCCGGGTCACCTTCAGCACTGTGCTGTGGTTGGCGTCGCGGACCTCGAACTTGTGGGTCAGGAACTGGTCGTACTTGGTCAGGAGCCGGATCGCCTTCTTCAGCGTGCTCTGGCCGACCTCCACCACGCCGCCGAGGCGGTTCCCGTTCTGATCGAAGACACCGAACTCGTTGGCCATCTCGATCAGCTTGGCGCGTTGGTTGACCACCAGCACCGGCTCGGTGAACAGGGTGCCCCCGCCGCTGCGTGCCGCCCCGCGGCCGCGCATCGCGCGGGTGACCTGGTTCTGGATCCGAGCGGGATCGTGGCCGCGTTCGATGTCCAGCTCGATCGGCGTCGAGTCGCTCGGCGGTGGTGCCTGGTGGGCGGGACGGGTGTTGGCGGTCCAGGCCTGGCCGTCCCACCATCGATGCAGACGGGGGTCCCGCGCATCGGGATACCAGCCCGGCTGCGGTGGCGAACTCGTCATGGCCGGTCAGCCTATCCGCGAGGGCACGTTCGTGGCGGCGGTAAACGGAAATGCGGCGAATGTCCGCATCGAGGCTGGCTGCCGAGACAGCCCGGTCTGCGCCGTCGGCGGGTGGTCGACCAGAATCGGTGGTCGTGAGTGAGCGACTTTGGCCCATCGGCGCCGCGACGGCGATCGGTTCGATGCCGGGTACCGACCCCGCGGAGGCGGCCGCGGTCGTGTTCGGCGAGCTGCCCGACTTCCCGCACCTGCCTGAGCTGCCGGCCCGCGGCGTCGGGGCCGACATGCTCGGCCGGACCGCCGCGTTGCTGGTCGACTTGGCCGTCGACGTCGTCCCGAGCGGCTATCGCGTCGCGACCCGGCCTGGTCATGACCATCGCCGGGCCGTCGACCTGCTTCGCTGGGACCTCGACGCCGTCCAGGAAGCGAGGGAGAGGGCCGGGGCCACCCCGCCCGTCTTCAAGGTCCAGCTCGCCGGGCCGTGGACGCTCGGCGCCGGGATCGAGCTGCCGAGAGGCCACCGGGTGCTCACCGACCGCGGCGCCTTGAGGGATTTCACGTCATCCCTGCTGGACGGGCTCGCGGGCCATGTCGCGGAGGTGCAAGCCAGGACCGGCGCGCTGGTGGTTGTCCAGTTCGACGAGCCGTCGTTGCCCGCCGTTCTGGCCGGCAGCCTGTCGACGCCGTCCGGCTACGGGAACGTCCCGGCGGTCCCGGAGCCCGAGGCCCGTGACCTGCTCACCACCGTGATCGAGGGCGCCCGCAGGATCACTGGGCGGCCGGTGATCCTGCACTGTTGCGCCGGCAAACCACCGCTCGGCCTGCTGCGCAAGGCTGGTGCGGACGCGCTGGCCTTCGACCTCGCGGCGCTCGACGGTGCGTCCGCCGCCTTCCTGGATGAGATCGGCGAGGTGTGGGACGGCGGGGCGACCCTGTTCCTGGGAGCAGTCCCCACCACGGGACCCGCGTCGCCGCCGAGTCTCAAGGACGTCGGCGAGCCCGCGTTCCGGTTGGCCGATCGGCTCGGCTTCAACCGCAGCGTCCTCGCGGAACGTGCCGTGCCGACCCCTGCTTGCGGCCTGGCCGGCGCGACGCCGGAATGGATGCGCCGGGCGCTCGCACTGACGCGTGATCTGGGCAAGGCCTTCGTGGAGCCGCCGGAAGGCTGGTGACGGAATCCGGCAACTCGCCGACGTCGGCTCCACCCGGCCACTAGCGTGTCGGTAGCCGACTGAACGAGGACCGTCCGCAACCATGCGCCTGTTTCGCCGCAAGAACACCGTCGCCGACCCGCCCGACCCCCGTACCGCCTGGCCCGAGCAGCACGTGCCGGACGACCCGGCGGCCGCCGCGGAGGCGTTCTGGCAGGGGTGGTTCGAGCTGCTTCCGCTGGTCAGCGCCGCTCTTGGGGAGGGCGAACCGCACCGGGTGGAGCACGAGCTCTGCCAGCTGGTCGAGGCGCTGCACCCGCGGCTGCACTTCTCCCTCGAACGTGGTCGCCAAGCGATCTATGCCCTGGTCGTGACCGGTCAGGAGGATCCCGAGGTGCGGCCGTTCACCGACGCGTGGCGGGCCGCCGCGCCGCCGGACGACGCGATCTGGGAGTACCACGATTCGGTTCCGCCGGTGCCCGATCCGACCGAGGTCACGGTGAACCTCGGCGAGCGCCGGATCGCGCTGGCCGACGTCCGGGTCGTCGCGCAGGTGGACGACGACGAGCGGGTGGTCGACGTCGCCGTCTACCACCCCGGGTTCGGTGACCTCGACGACGTCACCCGGCGGACCCTGACGTTCCTGCCGCTCGACGCCACACTGGGTGAACGGCTCGCCGCCGAACGACTACGGCGCGTCGAGACCGCGGAGGTCGAGCCGGCCGGTGCGATCACCCTTCTGGAGTTCCGTGAACTGGTCCGTGGGCTGGCCAGCGGGCCGGACGAAAATGTCGGTACCCCCGGCTAGGGTTACCACCCGTGAGCAGCACCGAACTCCCCCAGGACCAGATCGCGGCGGTCGACGCTCCCGTGACCGCCGAGGACGTCACCGACGTCCCGGCCGACGTGCGTGAGCGGCACGGCGCCCTCGCCGAGGAACTGCGGAACCACCAGTTCCGCTACTACGTCCTGGACTCGCCGATCATCTCCGACGGGCAGTTCGACGAGCTCCTGGGCGAGCTCCAGCAGCTCGAGGAAGCGCACCCCGCGCTGGTCACACCCGATTCGCCGAGCCAGCGGGTCGGCGGCACGTTCTCGACCGAGTTCACCGCGTACGACCACCTCGAGCGGATGCTCAGCCTGGACAACGTGTTCGACCGGGACGAGTTCCTCACCTGGGTGGAACGGGTCGAAAAGGAGGTCGGGCGCACCGAGTTCCTCGCCGAGCTGAAGATCGACGGCCTGGCGATCAACCTGTTGTACGAAAACGGCCACCTCACCCGCGCGCTCACCCGGGGTGACGGCCGGACCGGCGAGGACGTCACGCTCAACGTCCGCACGCTCGACCAAGTCCCGGAGACGCTGACCGGCACCGATCAGTTCCCGGTGCCCGCCCTGGTGGAGGTGCGAGGCGAGGTCTACTTCCGCGTCGAGGACTTCCTCGAGCTGAACGCGAAGATGGTCGAAGCGGGGAAGCCGCCGTACGCGAATCCGCGCAACACCGCGGCCGGCTCGCTGCGGCAGAAGGACCCCAAAATCACCCGTGAGCGGCGGCTGCGGCTGATCTGCCACGGGCTCGGCAAGCGCGAGGGTTTCGAGCCGCAGCGCCAGTCGGAGGCGTACGACGCGCTGGCGGCGTGGGGCTTGCCGGTGTCGCCGCACAGCAAGGTCCTGTCGACGGCCGAGGAACTCACCGAGCACATCGTCTACTGGGGCGAGCACCGGCACGACGCCGAACACGAGATCGACGGCGTCGTCATCAAGGTCGACCAGGTGGCGCTGCAGCGGCGGCTGGGCACGACGTCGCGTGCGCCGCGGTGGGCGATCGCGTACAAGTACCCGCCGGAAGAGGCCATCACCACACTGCTGGACATCCAGGTCGGCGTCGGACGGACCGGCCGGGTGACGCCGTTCGCGGTCACCGAGCCGGTCAAGGTCGCCGGGTCGACGGTGGCGAGGGCCACGCTTCACAACGCGGAAGAGGTCAAGCGCAAGGGCGTGCTGATCGGCGACCGGATCGTCATCCGGAAGGCCGGCGACGTCATCCCCGAAGTGCTCGGGCCGGTGGTGGACGCGCGCACGGGCGACGAGCGCGAGTTCGTCATGCCCACCCACTGTCCTGAATGCGGCACCGAGCTCGCCTACCAGAAGGAAGGCGACAAGGACATCCGCTGCCCCAACACGCGGTTCTGCCCCGCGCAGCTGCGGGAGCGGCTCTTCCACCTGGCCGGGCGCGGTGCCTTCGACATCGAGGTCCTCGGGTACGAGGCGGCGGTCGCGCTGCTCGACGCCCGCGTGGTCGCCGACGAGGGCGATGTCTTCGATCTGAACGAGGAGAGCCTCGCCGAGGTCGAGCTGTTCCGCACCAAGGCCGGCGAGTTGTCGGCGAACGCGCGAAAGCTGATCGCGAACCTCGACGCGGCGAAGGACAGGCCGCTGTGGAAGGTGCTGGTCGCGCTGTCGATCCGGCACGTCGGGCCGACTGCCGCCCAGGCGCTGGCCCGCGAGTTCGGGTCGATCGAACGCATCGAGCAGGCCACCGAAGAGGAGCTGGCCGACGTCGACGGCGTGGGTCCGACCATTGCCCATGCGACGCAGGAATGGTTCGAGGTCGGCTGGCACCGGGAGATCGTCGAAAAATGGCGACGCGCCGGCGTCCGGATGGAAGAGGAGCGCGACGAGTCGATCCCGCGCAACCTCGAAGGGCTTTCGATCGTGGTGACGGGCTCGCTCGACGGCTTCTCCCGCGACGAAGCCAAGGAGGTCATCATGGCTCGCGGTGGCAAGGCCGCCGGGTCGGTTTCGAAGAAGACCGCGTTCGTCGTCGTCGGGGATTCGCCTGGTTCGAAATACGACAAGGCGGTGCAGCTCAAGGTCCCTGTGCTCGACGAAGGCGGCTTCCGCGTCCTTCTGGAGCGGGGGCCCGAGGCGGCTCAGGAGGTGGCGCTGCCGACCGGGGACGAGACCTCCGAAGGCGAGCCTGGGGAGACGGATGAGTGATGTCGAGATCCGGCCGCCGCGCTCCGAGGAGTACGCCGCGGCGGGGGAGGTGACGGTCCGGGCTTACGACGTCGACGGTCACCTGGCCGGTGACGTCGGGTACGACGCCGTGCTGCGTGACGTCGCGCGGCGGGCCGAGCAGGCCGAGGTCCTCGTCGCCGTCGATGGTGCGGGGGAAGTGCTCGGGACTGTGACCGTCGTGCTCCCGGGGTCTGGTTTCGCCGAGATTTCGCGTCCCGGCGAACTGGAGTTCCGGATGCTGGCGGTCGCGCCGTCGGCGCGGGGCCGGGGCATCGGTGAGGCGCTGACGAAGGCAGTGCTCGACCGCGCCCGGACGCTGGGCATCCCCAAGGTCGTGCTGAGCAGCGTCGAAGACATGCGCAGCGCGCACCGGCTCTACGAGCGGCTCGGGTTCGCGCGCCTGCCCGAGCGGGACTGGCGGCCGTTCCCGCACATCAGCCTGATCGCCTACCAAATCGACGTCTGACCTGGGGTTGGTCGAAAAGGGGCGAGCCCGCGCGGGCTCGCCCCTGGGTCAATCCGCTCCAGGGTCAGCCGTCGAGGACGACCGCGACGATGCCCGCGAGGTGGGCCAGCCGGGCGACCTCGGCGGCTCGGAAGGCCGGGCCGCCCGGGCGGGCGACCAGCAGCGCCTTGCCTGGTTTGCCGAGCGGCGTGGCGGCCAGCTCGGTGCCGAGCTCCTTCCACGTCTCCGGGATCCAGGCCTCCTCGCCGTCGAGGACGGTCGCGCGCTCCAGCGGCAGCCAGGGAAAGTCGGTGATGGGCGTCTCCGGCGCGGCACTCGACGACGCCAGCCGGACCGCGCCGGTTTCGGCGTGCTCGACGACCATCGCCCAGCCGGCGCGGACGATGCGGGGCACGCCCTCGGCCAGGATGTCGAGGCCCGACTTCGGCTGCGCGGCGATCTCTTCGACCAGCTCGAGCTCGCGATGGGTGTCCAGGACACCCGCATAGGGCCGGACGGCGTCCACTTCGACGCCTTCGACGCTTTCCGCCGCCGTGATCAGCGCGTCGGGCAGGCGGCCCGACGGGAGTTCGACGACCAGGTCGTCCACGGCCACTCCGGTGCCGCGTTCGACGACGTCCACGCTGAGGATGTCGGCGCCTACCGTGCCGAGCGCCGTGGCGACCGCGCCGAGGGTCCCCGGGCTGTCCGGAAGGAGGACCCGGATCAGGAACGACACCACGCGCCCCTCTCACCTCTGGCGTCCCAGCCTTGCCGTGGGACGCTGAATGCCGGTCGCCGATTGTGACAGACCCGCCCGGCTCGCGGGACCTGCTGTCCGGCGGGCGGGACGCGAGCGTCGCCGGACGGCACTCGGCTTGCGCCGGGCGTAACCCAGTCGAGTCCGCCCGCGCCGTCACCATAGACTTGCAGCTTCCGAGACAACCCGCACAGCACAACCCGGGAGTCACCCGCGTGCCCAACATTTCCCGAGACGAGGTCGCGCACCTCGCGAAGCTGGCCAGGCTGGCCGTGACCGACGACGAGCTCGACGTCTTCGCCGGCCAGCTCGACCAGATCCTGGACTCGGTGGCCAAGGTGAGCGAGGTCGCCGCCGACGACGTGCCGCCGACCTCGCACGCCGTGCCGCTGACGAACGTCTTCCGGCAGGACGTTGTCGTTCCCGGGCTGACGCAGCAGCAGGCGCTGGCCGGTGCGCCGGCCGCCGAGGACGGGCGTTTCCGGGTGCCGCGGATTCTGGGGGAAGAGCAGTGACCGAGCTCATCAAGCTGACCGCCGCGGAGCTGGCGGAGAAGATCCACGCGCGTGAAGTGTCCGCGGTCGAGGTCACGCAGGCCCACCTGGACCGGATCGCCGAGGTCGACGACCACATCCACGCGTTCCTGCACGTCGACACCGAGGGCGCGCTGGCCGCGGCCAAGGCCGTCGACGAGGGCATCGCCGAGGGGAAGGCGCCCGCGTCGGCGCTGGCCGGGGTGCCGCTCGCGCTGAAGGACGTCCTGACCACCCAGGGTGTGCCGACGACCTGTGGTTCGAAAACGCTCGAAGGCTGGATCCCGCCGTACGACGCGACCGTGACGCGCAAGCTGCGCGAGGCCGGCGTCGTCATCCTCGGCAAGACCAACATGGACGAGTTCGCCATGGGGTCGTCGACGGAGAACTCGGCCTACGGCCCGACGCACAACCCGTGGGACCACGCCCGCATCCCGGGCGGGTCGGGTGGTGGTTCGTCGGCGTCGATCGCGGCCTTCGAGGCGGCCATCGCGATCGGCACCGACACCGGTGGCTCGATCCGGCAGCCGGGGTCCGTGACGGGCACCGTCGGGGTCAAGCCGACCTACGGCGGGGTGTCGCGCTACGGCCTGGTCGCTTTTTCGTCATCGCTCGACCAGGCCGGTCCGTGCGCGCGGACGGTGCTCGACGCGGCGCTGCTGCACGAGGTCATCGCCGGGCACGACCCGCTGGACTCCACCTCCATCGACGCGCCGGTGCCGCCGGTGGTCGCCGCCGCCCGGCAGGGCATGACGGGTGACCTCAAGGGTGTCAAGGTCGGCGTCGTGAAGGAGTTCGGTGGGGACGGCTACCAGCCGGGCGTCGAGCGGTCGTTCCAGGCCGCCGTCGAGCAGCTGCGGGCGCTGGGTGCCGAGGTCGTCGAGGTCTCTTGTCCGCATTTCGTCTACGCGCTGCCCGCCTACTACCTGATCGCGCCGAGCGAGTGCTCGTCGAACCTCGCGCGGTTCGACGCCATGCGTTACGGCCTGCGCGTCGCCGACGACGGCACGCACAGCGCCGAAGAGGTCATGTCGCTCACGCGGGAAAAGGGCTTCGGCGCCGAGGTCAAGCGGCGCATCATGCTCGGGACCTACGCGCTGTCGTCCGGCTACTACGACGCGTACTACGGCTCGGCGCAGAAGGTGCGCACGCTGATCACGCGTGACTTCGACGCCGCCTTCGAAAAGGTCGATGTCCTCGTTTCGCCCACGACGCCGACCACGGCGTTCAAGATCGGCGAGCGCGTGGACGACCCGATGGCGATGTACCTCGCGGACCTGTGCACGATCCCGTCGAACCTCGCCGGCAACGCCGCCATGAGCGTGCCGAGCGGGCTGTCGGACGAGGACGGGCTGCCGGTCGGCCTGCAGATCATGGCCCCGGCGCTCGCCGATGACCGGCTCTACCGGGTCGGCGCCGCCTACGAGGCCGCTCGCGACGCCGCCGCCGGCGGGGCGCTCATCCACAAGGTCCCGGAGCTGGGAGGAACGAAGTGACTGCCGTGGCCGAGTTGATGGACTACGCCGACGTCATCGAGCGCTTCAACCCCGTTCTCGGGCTCGAAGTGCACGTCGAGCTGAACACGAACACGAAGATGTTCTGCGGCTGCCCGAACGAGTTCGGCGGCGAGCCGAACACGAAGGTCTGCCCGACCTGCCTCGGCCTGCCCGGGGCGCTGCCGGCCGTCAACGGCAAGGCCGTCGAGGGCGCGATCCGGATCGGTCTCGCGCTGAACTGCGAGATCGCCGAGTGGTGCCGGTTCGCCCGGAAGAACTACTTCTATCCGGACATGCCGAAGAACTTCCAGACGTCGCAGTACGACGAGCCGATCGCGTTCAACGGATACCTCGACGTCACGCTCGACGACGGTGAAGTCGTGCGCGTGGAGATCGAGCGCGCGCACATGGAGGAGGACACCGGCAAGTCGCTGCACGTCGGTGGCGCCACCGGCCGGATCCACGGTGCCGAGCACTCGCTGCTCGACTACAACCGGGCCGGCGTTCCGCTGATCGAAATCGTCACCAAGCCGATCGAGGGCACGGGCGAGCGGGCACCCGAGGTCGCGCGGGCGTACGTCAGCGCGTTGCGTGACCTGCTTCGCGCGCTCGACGTGTCGGACGTCCGCATGGACCAGGGCTCGCTGCGGTGCGACGCGAACGTTTCGCTGATGGCGAAGGACGCGACCGAGTTCGGTACCCGTACCGAGACGAAGAACGTCAACTCGCTGCGGAGCGTCGAACGGGCCGTTCGCTACGAGATGACGCGCCAGGCGGCCATCCTCGCCGAGGGCGGTTCGATCAAGCAGGAGACGCGGCACTTCCAGGAGGCCGACGGCACGACGTCGTCGGGCCGGACGAAGGAGACCGCGGAGGACTACCGGTACTTCCCGGAGCCCGACCTGGTCCCGATCGCGCCGTCGCGCGAATGGGTCGAACAGCTGCGCGGCACGCTGCCGGAGATGCCTTCGGAGCGGCGGAAGCGGATCCAGCAGGAATGGTCACTTTCCGACGAAGCCCTGCGTGACCTGCTGAACGTCGGTGCGGTCGACCTCGTCGCGGCCACCGTCGAGGCCGGTGCGTCGCCGGACGAGGCGCGCGGCTGGTGGGTCAACACCCTCGCGCAGGAGGCGAACTCGCGTGAGGTCGAGCTGGCCGATCTGCCGATCACGCCGAAGCAGCTGGCCGAGGTCATCGCGCTGGTTTCGTCCGGTGAGCTGACGAACAAGCTGGCCAAGGAGGTCGTCCAGGGCGTGCTCGCCGGCGAGGGCGAGCCGCGCGAGGTCGTCGAGAAGCGCGGGCTGAAGGTCGTCTCGGACGACTCGGCTCTGCTCGCGGCGATCGACGAGGCCCTGGCGGCGCAGCCGGACGTGGCCGAGAAGATCCGCGGCGGCAAGGTCGCCGCGGCCGGCGCGATCGTCGGTGCGGTCATGAAGGCGACCAAGGGGCAGGCCGACGCCAAGCGGGTCCGGGAACTGATCATCGAGCGCGTCGGCTCCTGATCGTTTTCATGACGTCGCCGTTTTCCGTCAAGAGCGTCACCTGGCGCGAGTGGCTCGGCCTGACGGCCGGGCTGCTCGCGCTGGGGTCGACGTTCCTGCCGTGGACCACGCTGAGCACGAACAAACCGGACATCGAGGTCATCCTCTCGTCCCTGCCGCACAGCGACGTCGTGCGGAACGCGTGGCAGTCGAGCTTCTTCGCCTGGTGCCCGCCGCTGCCGCTGCTGCTGGCCGGACTGGTCGTGGTCGTTTTCGGGCGAATCCGGAAAGCGCGGGTCAGCGGCCTGCCACACCTGTGGCTGGTGGTCGCCGCGGCGTCGCTCCTGCTGATGGTGCTCGGCTGGTTCACGCTCGACTGGGAGTTCGACGCCGACCAGCGCGGCATCTTCGACGCCGCCGGGATCGCCATCGGTGCGGGCTTCGGGCGGTTTCTCGGGCTGTTCGCCGCGGTCGTTTCGGCTGTTGTCGCTTTCTTGGACATCCGGGCAGTTCGCGCCGAGAGCCGGCAGCCGCGGAAGCGCGACCCCAGGAGCAAGAGCCGCTGATCGGGTGGGTGCCGGAGTGGCGGCGCTCGGCGAAAGTGCTGCCGTTCGAGGCGGCGGTGCGGGTGACAGCGGCTGACCTGCGCCGTGGCTCCGGGTCGGAGGATGCGGCTGATGGCGTCCGAGGTTCGAGCCGGAGAACGTGTCGGCTGGGCGTCAGCGCTGAGGGCCTGAAGCCTTGGTGGCGTTGAAGTCGCGATGCCGAAGGGCCCGCTGAGGCTGTCGTCCGTTCCGGTTGACCACCCCGGGTGACAACGTTGACATCGAACCAGTGCGTTGCGTGAGAAAGCGCTTTCTGGAACGGTCGGCGGTAGTGGACCGAGGAGGGAGACCTGGGTTGACTCACGGAAAGCGCTTACGGGTCGCCGTTGTCGGCGCCGGGGGTATCGCGGCCGGCCATCGGGCTGCCTTCCAGTCGTACCGCGATGACGTCGACATCGTGGCCGCCGCCGATGTCGATGAGGCCCGGGCTGTCGCGTTTTGTGCCGAGGCCGGGAATGCCAAGCCGTATGGCGATCTCGATACCTTGCTCGCCGAGCAGGAACCCGATCTCGTCTCGATCTGCACGCCGCCGGGACTGCACGTCGAGCAGACCACGAAGGCGCTCGACAGCGGGGCCTGGGTCTGGTGCGAGAAGCCGCCGTGCCGGTCGCTCGCCGAGTACGACGAGATGGCCGCCGCCGAGCGGGAGGGTGGGCCCTACGTTTCGTTCGTTTTCCAGCAACGGTCCGGGGCCGGGGCCGCGCACTTCCGGAGCCTGCTCGCGGAGGGGGAACTGGGGCGTCCGCTGGTCGCGCACTGCCAGACCACCTGGTACCGCGATGCCGCCTACTACGCGGTGCCGTGGCGCGGGCGCTGGGACTCCGAGGGCGGCGGGCCCGCTATGGGACACGGCATCCACCAGATGGACCTCCTGCTCCACCTGCTCGGCGACTGGGTCGAGGTGCGCGCGATGACCGCGCGGCTGGTGCACGACGTCGAGACCGAGGACGTCTCCACCGCGCTCGTGCGGTTCGAGTCGGGGGCGCTCGCGACCGTCGTCAACAGCGTCCTGTCGCCGGACGAGGTGAGCCGGATCCGGGTCGACTGCGAAAACGCCACCGTCGAGCTGACCCACCTCTACGGCTACGGCGCCAAGGACTGGCGCTACACCCCGGCGCCGCACGTTGCCGAAAAAGCGACGAAGCGCTGGTCAGTGGCTTCGGCCGACGTCAGCTCGCATGTCGCCGCGTTCGGTCCGGTCCTCGTCGCCCATCGGGCCGGGCGGCGGCCGCCGTGCAGCGGGGAGGACGGGCGGCGGGTGCTGGAGTTCGTCGCGGCGTTGTACAAGTCCGCGGACACCGGGCTCGCGGTGCGCCGCGGGGAGATCGTGCCCGGCGACGCCTTCCACCGGTCCATGGCCGGAGCGCGGGCGTGAGCGCGGCGATCACGGTCACGCACCGGCACGGGGAGCGCGTGACCGTCGAGGCCGGCGGGGTCCAGCTGATGTCCTATGTGTACAAGCCCGACCCGGTGGCCTTCGAGTCCCGCAAGCCCTACACCCACCCGCTGCGGACCCTCGGCGGCCGCGGCGTCAGCGGGTACCGGCCCGCCGACCACCGGTGGCACAAGGGCCTGCAGATGACGTCCAGCCACCTGTCCGGGCAGAACTTCTGGGGCGGCCACACCTACGTCCCCGGCGATTGGTACCAGGACCTGCCCGACCGCATTGGCTCGATGCGGCACGACGACTTCGCCGCCTTCACCGTCGACCCCGACCGGCTGCGCTTCACCGAACGGCTCACCTGGGTCGCCAACGACGGCGCGGAGTGGGCGAGGGAGCGGCGTGACCTCGTCGTCCACTCGGTCGAGCCGGACGAAGGGGCCTGGGCGCTCGACTGGGGGATCGAGCTGACCAACGTCCGGGACGCCCCGCTCGAGTTCGGCAGCCCGACGACCGCCGGTCGCGAGCTGGCCGGGTACACCGGGCTGCACTGGCGGGGGCCGCGCGACTTCAGCGGCGGGCGCGTTCTCGGGCCCGGCGGTCTCGGCAGCGAAGACATGATGGGCGTGCAGGCGCCGTGGCTGGCGTTCGTCGGTGAGCACGACGACGTCGACGCGCATTCCACGCTGGTCTTCGCGCATTGGCCGGAAAACGACCAGGCGATCCACGAGTCGCACTGGTTCGTCCGCTCGCGGGAGACGCCCATGGTCGCTTTCTCGTGGGCGTTTTTCGACGAATTCGCGCTGGAGCCGGGGGAGAGCTTCACCTACCGCTACCGGATCGTCGTCGCCGATGGGGCGTGGGACCGCGGTCGGGTGAGCAGCTACCTGGATCGGCACGGATGGTCATGAACGCGTTCCCACTTCCAGGTGGAATCGGGGTCTCGCACCTGCGCGCCTACGACTGGGCGGCGGAGGATGGGGTGTGTGGCGGCAGCCCGCACCTGCACCTCGCCTGCACCGAGGCGTACGTCGTCACCGGCGGCCGTGGCGCGGTCCAGACGCTGAGCGCCGGCGGCTACGACGAGACGCCTCTGGAAGCCGGCGTGATCGCGTGGTTCGCGCCGGGGACCGTGCACCGGATGGTCCAGGAAGACGGGCTGCGCGTCACGGTGCTGATGCAGAACAGCGGGCTGCCCGAGGCGGGGGACGCGGTGTTCACCTTCCCGCCCGACGTGCTCGCCGACCCGGTCGCCTACGCCGAGGCAGCGGCGTTGCCGAAAACCGACCACGCCGCTCGTCAACGCCGTGACCTGGCGATTCGTGGTTACCTGCCGCTGCGGCAGGCGCTGCGGGACGGCGACCCGGAGCCGCTGCGGGAGTTCCACCGGGCGGCCGTCGCGCTCGTTTCGCCGAAAATCGGCGACTGGGTTCCGCGGTGGCGGGCCGGGGCGTTGCGGGCCGCCGAGCTGACCGGGGCGCACCTCGCGGCGCTCGCCGTCGGCGACGGGAGCCACCTCGAGCGGTCCGGCGTCCGGGTCGCGGCACCTTCGAACCCGGACGGCTACGGCATGTGCGGCCGTCGCGCGGATTACGACATCGACCAGGAAGGCCGGCAGTGATGAACCAGCCCAGTATCGGAGTGCTGCTCAACGGGGTCACCGGCCGGATGGGCTACCGGCAGCACCTGCTCCGATCGGTCTTGTCGATTCGCGACCAGGGCGGCGTCGCCCTGCCGGACGGCAGCCGCGTGCAGCTCGAGCCGATCCTCGCCGGCCGCAACGCCGCGAAGCTCAAGGACCTGGCCGACCGCCACGACGTGACCGCATGGACCACCGACCCGGAGTCCGCGCTGGCCGACGCCGGCATCTACTTCGACGCGCAGCTGACGTCGGCGCGGGAGCCGTCGGTGCGGGCGGCGATCGCCGCGGGCAAGCACGTCTACGCCGAGAAGCCCCTTGCCGAAAAACTGACATCGGCGCTGGAGCTGGCCGGGCTCGCGCGGGACGCCGGGATCTGCCACGGCGTCGTGCACGACAAGCTGTTCCTGCCCGGGCTGCGGAAGCTGCGCCGGCTGATCGACGGCGGGTTCTTCGGTCGGGTCCTGTCGGTGCGGGGCGAGTTCGGCTACTGGGTCTTCGAGGGCGACTGGCAGGAGACGCAGCGCCCGAGCTGGAACTACCGCGCCGAGGACGGCGGCGGCATCGTCCTCGACATGTTCTGCCATTGGAACTACGTGCTCGAGAACCTCTTCGGCCGCGTCGAGGCCGTGACCGCGAAAGCGACAACGCACATCCCACGTCGCTGGGACGAGCGGGGTGAGGCGTACGCGGCTACGGCCGACGACGCCGCGTACGGGATCTTCGAGCTGGAATCCGGGGTCGTCGCGCAGATCAACTCGTCGTGGTCGACGCGGGTGTTCCGCGACGAGCTCGTCGAGTTCCAGGTCGACGGCACCGAGGGCAGCGCCGTCGCCGGACTGCGGCGCTGCCGGGTCCAGCACCGCTCCGCGACGCCGAAGCCGGTCTGGAACCCCGACCTGCCCGCGACTGAGCCGTTCCGCGACCAGTGGCAGGAGGTCCCGGACAACGCCGAGTTCGACAACGGCTTCAAGGCGCAGTGGGAGGAGTTCGTCCGGGACGTGGTCGCCGGGCGACCACACCGCTACGACTTCTTCTCGGCGGCTCGTGGGCTGCAGCTCGCCGAAGCCGGGCTGACGTCGTCGGCGGAGGGGCGGCGCGTGGAGCTGAAGCCGCTCGCTTGACGGTCCTGACCAGCGAAAACAGGCTCTGGTCGAAAAACGGCGAACGCGGGCGTCAGTCCTTGCCGTTGCCGCCGCCGGAGGTCGCCGGGGTGATCAGGACGACGCGGTCGTCGCTCGACACCGGCGCGCCGCCGTCCTTGTTGACCGTGCCGGCCACCGCGAGCTGCGGGTTGATCATGCTCATCCCGGCGAGGCGCCCGTACGTCACCGGCGGTTTGCCGGTCTTGCCGTCGAGGCTGACCGTCGGCTTGCCGCTGACCGCGCCCTCCGGGGTGACCGGCAGGTTCTGCAGGTTGCCGGCCAGTGACGTGCCGACCGAGACCGAGCCGTTGGCGTCGACGAAGTCGGCGCAGCCCGCGACACCCGGCTTGTCGGGCCACGTCCACGCCGGCGTCGTCAGCGGCTGCCCGGCCTGGAGGCGGTAGAGGACGTCCTTGTCGGCGAGCCGGTCGGTGACCCAGACGCGGCCGCCGTCGGCCGAGGCGCACAGGCCGCCGGGGGCGTGCAGGCCGGCCGCCACGGTCAGGGCACCGCTCGGGTTGCCGGCCGCGGCCTTGCCGGACGTGTCGATGCGCAGCACCTTGCCAGCCAGGGAGTTCGGGTCGGCGGCGGCGTTCGGGTTGCCCGCGTCACCCGTCGCGACCAGCAGCGCGCCGCGGTTGTCGGTCGCGATCGTGCCGCGGTTGCCGGACGCGCCCTTCGGGATGCCGGTGAGCACCGGCTTCGCGGCCTGGCCCTTCGCGAAGCGCACCACGCGGTTGTCCGTCGCCGTCGTCACATAGGCGAACACCAGCTGGTCTTCGACGTACGACGGCGAGAGCGCGAGCCCGGTCAGGCCGCCGTCACCGGCCGCCTGGACGTCGAGCTTCGCGAAGTCCGTCGCGTCCTTGCCCGCCGTCGCCAGCAGCACGCGGCCGCTCTTGCGCTCGCCCGCGAGCGCGCTCGGCGTCGACCCGTCGCCCGGCAGGCCGACCACCGCCGCGACGGTGTCCAGGCACGTCGAGATCACCGACGGGTCGAAATCCTTGCAGCCCTGGGGTGGCGGCACCGGCGTCGCGGACTGGCCGGGACGCGCCTGCTTGCCGTCGCCGCCCGAATCCGCGCCGGGGCCCTGGACCTGGGGCGGCGATTCGGGGCTCGGAACGGGAGCGGGACTGAACGACTGGCCGGCCGCGGTGTCGTCGAACCGCGCGCAGCCGGCGGGCAGCAGGACACCGCAGGCCAGGATCGCCAGCAGGGCCGACCGGTACCGAGTGCGCATGATCCCCCAGCCTAGGGCCCGCCGCGTGAACCATGGGTGAGTACTCCTGGTTTACGTTGGGGATCATGACGCTGACCGTGCTGGTTCCCGACGACGAGGGCATGACCGTGCTCGCCGAGGTCCCGCGGGTCCTGCCCGTGCGCTACCAGTGGGGCGAACCCGTGCCCCCGGAAGCGGCGAAGGCGGAGGTCCTCATCCCCGGCAAGCACCCGCCCGGCGAGGAGCTCTGGCGCACACTCCCGAACCTCAAGCTGATCCAGCTGCTGTCCGCCGGCGCCGAGGACTGGGTGGGCAAGGTGCCCGACGGCGTCCTGCTCTCCACCTGCCGCGGCGCGCACGGCGGGAGCACCGCCGAATGGGTCGTCGCGGTGCTGCTGTCGATGTACCGGAAGCTGGACGTCTTCGCGGCGGCGCAGCGCGAGGGCCGGTGGGAGCGGCAGACGGCCGACACGCTGCAGGGCAAGCGCGTGCTCGTCATCGGCGCCGGCGACCTGGGGCGGCACCTGCGGCGCCGGCTCGAGCCGTTCGACGCGCGGTGCACGATGGTCGGGATGACCGCGCGCGAAGGCGTGCACGGCGTCAGCGAGCTGCCCGCGCTGCTCGGGCTGCACGACGCCGTGGTGCTGATGGTGCCGCTGACCTCGCGCACCCGGGGCATGGTCGACGCGGAGTTCCTGGCCGAGATGCGCGATGGCGCGGTGCTGGTCAACGTCTCGCGCGGCGCGGTCGTGGACACCGGCGCCCTGGTCGCCGAACTGACCACAGGACGGCTGCGCGCCGCGCTCGACGTCACCGATCCCGAGCCGCCGCCGTCCGGGCACCCGCTGTGGACGGTGCCGGGGCTGCTGCTGACCCCGCACATCGGCGGGTCGGTGCGCGGGGTGCGGGGGCGGTCGTACGCCGTCGCGGCGGCGGAAATCGCCCGGTACGCCGGCGGCGAGCTGCCGGACAACCTCGTCCACGGCGAATACTGAGCTCGCCAGGCCCGCGCCGATCCCCTACCCTTCGCGCGTGAGCAGTGGAGACGATTTTTCGCAGCAGCCCACCAGCCTTCTCTCCGACGTCGAGGACGACGGGGGTGACGACACCCCGCGCCAGGGCGGGCTCGGTCTCGGCCTGCTGATCCTGCGGCTGGCGCTCGGCGTGACCATGGGCGCGCACGGTCTGCAGCACCTGTTCGGCCTGTTCGGCGGGCCGGGCATCGGCGGGTTCGCGCGCGTGCTGGAGACGTTCGGCTACCACAAGCAGACGACGCTGCTGTCGTGGATCACGGGGATCGCCGAAGTCGGCGGCGGGGTGCTGGTGATCGTCGGGCTGTTCACGCCGCTCGCGGCGGCCGCGCTGCTCGGCGTGGCGGCGAACGCCGTGTACGCGAAGTTCCACGGCGGGTTCTTCGAGCAGCAGGGGCAGGGGTTCGAGCTGGAGCTGCTGCTGGGGGCTTCCGCGCTGAGCTTGCTGTTCACCGGGGCCGGGCCGGTTTCGCTGGAGCGGAACACGCCGTGGCGGAAGCGGCCGCTGCCGCTGGGGCTGGTGTCGCTGCTGCTGGCCGCGGCGGCGACCGTGGTGGTCATCGTCCTGACGCGGTAGGGCGCCGCCGCGGTCTGGGTTCGGCTCGGCTGGGCGGGCGTGGGTCTGGCTCTGCGGCGCAGCGCCCTTGGCGACGACTTGGTCGTGCGGGGCTGCCGGGGTCGGCTCGGCGCGGCGGCCTGGGGACAACTCGGCCGTGCGGGCCGGCCTGTGGACAGCTCGGGTCCGCGGCAGCCGCCTGGCCCGGAACTGTCGGTGCTCGCCGGTAACGTTGAAACCGGGGGTCCCCCTCGCGGCCGAGGGGTGGTCCGGGCACCGAAAAGGCCGCCCCGGAGCGGGACGGCCTTCGCGGCTGGAGCCGGGATGGTGCGGAGCGGCTGCCTACTTGTTCACGTCGCGGACCGCGCCCGTGTCCGCCGACGTCGCCATGCGGGCGTACGCGCGCAGCGCCGCCGTCACCGGGCGCTGGCGCTCCTTCGGCTGCCACGGCCGCTCCGACGCCTCCATCTTCGACCGGCGCTCCGCCAGGACCTCCGCGTCCACCAGCAGCTCCAGCCGGCGCTCGTGGACGTCGAGGAGGATGCGGTCGCCGTTCTCGACCAGGCCGATCAGGCCGCCGGCCGCCGCCTCCGGGGAGATGTGGCCGACCGAGATGCCCGAGGAACCGCCCGAGAAGCGGCCGTCCGTGATCAGGGCGCACTTCTTGCCGAGGCCCGAACCCTTCAGGAACGCCGTCGGGTGCAGCATTTCCTGCATGCCCGGGCCGCCTGCCGGGCCCTCGTAGCGGATCACCAGGACCTCGCCCGGCTGGATCTCCTTCTTGAGGATCGCCGAGACCGCTTCCTCCTGGCTCTCCAGGACCCGCGCCGGGCCTTCGAAGTGCCACAGGTCCTCGTCGATGCCCGCCGCCTTGATGACGGCGCCGTTCTCCGCCAGGTTGCCGCGCAGGATGGCCAGGCCGCCGTCCTTCGTGTACGCGTGCTCGACGGAGCGGATGCAGCCGCCGGCGGCGTCCGTGTCCAGGGACGACCAGCGGTTCGACGTCGAAAATGCCTCGGTCGTGCGGACGCCGCCCGGTGCCGCGTGGAACAGTTCGAGAGCGGCCGGAGACGGCGAAGCGGCCCGGATGTCCCACGAACCGAGCCAGGAATCCAGGTCCCGGGAGTGGACCGACCAGACGTCGGTGTTCAGCAGGCCGCCGCGGTACAGCTCGCCCAGGATCGCCGGGATGCCGCCGGCGCGGTGGACGTCTTCCATGTGGTAGTCCGAGTTCGGTGCGACCTTGGACAGGCACGGCACGCGGCGGCCGATCGCGTCGATGTCGGCGATCGTGAAGTCGACCTCGCCCTCCTGCGCGGCGGCGAGGATGTGCAGCACCGTGTTCGTCGAGCCGCCCATCGCCATGTCGAGGGCCATCGCGTTCTCGAACGCCGCCTTCGACGCGATCGAGCGCGGCAGCACCGAGTCGTCGTCCTGCTCGTACCAGCGCTTGCACAGCTCGACGACCGTGCGCCCGGCCTCCTCGAACAGCGCGCGGCGCGCGGCGTGCGTCGCCAGCGTGGAGCCGTTGCCCGGCAGGGAAAGCCCGAGCGCCTCGGTGAGGCAGTTCATGGAGTTCGCGGTGAACATGCCCGAGCACGAGCCGCACGTCGGGCACGCGGAACGCTCGACGATGTCGAGGCCGTCCTCGTCGACCTCCGGGCTCGCGGACGCGGCGATCGCGGTGATCAGGTCGGTCGGGGCCTGGGCGACGCCGCCGACGACGACCGCCTTGCCCGCCTCCATCGGCCCGCCGGAGACGAACACCACCGGGATGTTCAGCCGCATCGCGGCGTTGAGCATGCCCGGGGTGATCTTGTCGCAGTTGGAGATGCACACCAGGGCGTCGGCCTGGTGCGCGTTGACCATGTACTCCACCGAGTCGGCGATGATCTCGCGCGAGGGCAGCGAGTAGAGCATGCCGGAGTGGCCCATGGCGATGCCGTCGTCGACGGCGATGGTGTGGAACTCACGCGCGACGCCGCCGGCTTCCTTGACCGCGCCGGCGACGATCTCGCCGAGGTCCTTGAGGTGCACGTGGCCGGGCACGAACTGCGTGTAGGAGTTGGCGATCGCCACGATCGGCTTGCCGAAATCGCTGTCGGTCATGCCGGTGGCGCGCCAGAGCGAGCGCGCGCCCGCCGCGTTGCGGCCGTGGGTGGTGGTCCGGGAACGGAGAGGCGGCACGGCGAAACTCCCAGGTCGGATGGTCGGCGGGAACACTCCGCCAAACTGGTCCTACCAATTTATGCCAGTCGTGCGGAGCCCGTCCATCGAGGGTGCTACGAGCCGGGCTTGAGGTCTTCCTCTTCGAGCAGGCCGCTCGGATCGGCGACGAGGCCCTCGCTCACCAGCGACAGCACCGGCAGGTGCCGGGTCCGGACCGTCGGCAGCGGCACCTTCGTGTCGTCCTTCAGCACCGCCTGGACGCGGGACTTCTTGGTGATCGCGAGGCCCTTGAGCGCCGACCACGGCACGTCGCGCTTGCCGAACATCGTCCGGATCGCGAGCCCTTCGCGCGTGGCGATGGTGCGGTGGCGGACCACGAAGACCGCGAGCGCGATCGGGAAGATGTAGAGCCACTGCAGGTACGGGATTTCCCCGAGCGCGATCGGCGTCACGCACACCGTCAGGAGCGCGATCGCCATGAACGACGTGCGGGGGACGCGGAAGACGGCCTTCCGGCCCTCGTCCTGCTGAGCTTTTTCGGCCACCCCGAAATGGTGCACCGCGGCCGCGACCGGCCCGAACCCGGGTCGGGCGGGCGTGACACGCGTCGCGGCGGCGTCCAGCATCCGGACACACCGTCCCGCAGAGTTGACACCCGCGCGGCGTTCCGGCTAGCGTCATCGCCGTGACACCGCTGACCGGCCTCGTACTTCCCAAGCGCGTCGACGCTTAGGGAAGTCCTTCCGCTGCGTCGACGCGCGACCCTCGTGCGACCTTACGGTCGGCGAGGGTTTTTTGTTGCCCGAGGAGAAGAGCTTCTTCGCCGTACCGCATCAAACTGACCCGAACGAGTGACACCGAGACCCACGAGGCAGAACCGATGACCAGTGCCACGTCGCGCAGCGACGCGAAACCCGGGCCGACGCCCGGTACGTCCGGAGCCCGTCCGAAGCCGGCGCCCCCGGCGGGAACGCCGGTGCGCGTCACCGGCGCCCAGTCGCTCGTGCGCTCGCTCGAGGCCGTCGGCGCCGAGGTGGTCTTCGGCATTCCGGGCGGCACCATCCTGCCCGCCTACGACCCGCTGCTCGACTCGACGAAGGTCCGCCACGTCCTGGTCCGCCACGAACAGGGCGCGGGCCACGCGGCGACCGGCTACGCGCAGGCCACCGGCAAGGTCGGCGTGTGCATGGCCACGTCCGGCCCCGGCGCGACCAACCTGGTCACGCCGCTCGCGGACGCCAACATGGACTCCGTTCCGGTGGTGGCCATCACCGGCCAGCAGACCCGGGCGCTGATCGGCACCGACGCGTTCCAGGAAGCCGACATCTGCGGCATCACCATGCCGATCACCAAGCACAACTTCCTCGTCACGGACCCGGCGGAGATCCCGCGGACCATCGCCGAGGCGTTCCACCTGGCCGCGACCGGCCGCCCCGGCCCGGTCCTGGTGGACATCCCCAAGGACGTGCTGCAGGAGATGACCTCGTTCTCCTGGCCGACCGAGCTGCGTCTCCCGGGCTACCGCCCGACGCTGCGCCCGCACGGCAAGCAGGTCCGCGAAGCCGCGAAGCTGATCGCGAAGTCGCGCCGCCCGGTGCTCTACGTCGGCGGCGGCGTGATCAAGGCCGAAGCGCACGAGCAGCTGAAGCAGCTGGCCGAGCTGACGAACATCCCCGTCGTCACCACGCTGATGGCGCGCGGCGCGTTCCCCGACTCGCACCCGCAGCACCTCGGCATGCCGGGCATGCACGGCTCGGTCGCCGCGGTCGCCGCGATGCAGCGCGCCGACCTGCTCATCGCGCTCGGCGCCCGCTTCGACGACCGGGTCACCGGCCAGCTGTCGTCGTTCGCGCCGGACGCCGCGGTCGTGCACGCCGACATCGACCCCGCCGAGATCTCCAAGAACCGCAAGGCCGACGTGCCGATCGTGGGGGACTGCAAGGAGATCATCGGCGAGCTGATCACCGCCGTCACCACGGAGTTCGAGCACGGCGGCAAGCCCGACCTCACCGACTGGTGGACGCAGGCCGACGACTGGCGCAAGGGGTACCCGGCCGGGTACGAGTGGCCCGACGACGGTTCGCTGTCGCCGCAGTACGTCATCGAGCGGATCGGCCAGATCGTCGGCCCGGACGCGGTGTACGCCGCGGGCGTCGGCCAGCACCAGATGTGGGCCGCGCAGTTCGTCAAGTACGAGAACCCGCGCACCTGGATCAACTCCGGCGGCCTCGGCACCATGGGGTACGCGGTGCCCGCCGCGATGGGCGCGCAGTTCGGCGTCCCCGGCACGCAGGTCTGGGCGATCGACGGCGACGGCTGCTTCCAGATGACCAACCAGGAGCTGGCCACCTGCGCCATCGAGGGCGCGCCGATCAAGGTCGCCGTGATCAACAACGGCAACCTGGGCATGGTCCGGCAGTGGCAGAACCTCTTCTACTCGGAGCGGTACTCCAACACCGACCTCGGCACGCACAAGCACCGCATCCCGGACTTCGTGCTGCTGGCCGAGGCGCTGGGCTGCGCCGGGCTGCGCTGCGAGACCAAGGAAGACGTCGACGCCACCATCCGCCGCGCGATGGAGATCAACGACCGCCCCGTCGTGATCGACTTCGTGGTCGGGAAGGATGCCCAGGTGTGGCCGATGGTCGCCGCGGGCACCGGCAACGACGAGATCATGGCGGTCCGGGGCATCCGGCCGCTGTTCGACGACGACGAGGTTTCGGTGGAGACGACGGAAGCCGCCGCGGAAGGTGGCGAGCACTGAGATGACCGTCCACACGCTGAGTGTCCTGGTCGAGAACAAGCCCGGTGTGCTCGCGCGCGTCTCCGGCCTGTTCTCCCGCCGTGGTTTCAACATCGAGTCCCTTGCCGTCGGGCCCACGGAAAACCCCGAGGTGTCCCGGATGACGATCGTGGTCGCCGTGGAAGAGCTACCGCTCGAACAGGTGACGAAGCAGCTCAACAAGCTGGTCAACGTGATCAAGATCGTCGAGCTGGAGCAGTCGACCGCCGTGCAGCGCGAACTGCTGCTCGTGAAGGTGCGCGCCGACAACACCGTGCGCAGCCAGGTCCTCGAAACCGTCCAGCTCTTCCGCGCCAAGGTGGTGGACGTCTCTCCCGAGGCGCTCACCGTCGAGGCCACCGGGACGTCCGACAAGATCGGTGCGCTGCTGCGGATGCTGGAGCCGTATGGCATCCGCGAGCTCGTGCAGTCCGGCATGGTCGCGGTGGGTCGCGGCGCCCGTTCGATCACCGCAACCTCCCCGCGCTAATCCATCCATGCCCCCGCCACCACCCTCAACGGAGGCGCTTCGCGCCGCTGGTGGAATCTTGAAGTCAGGAAAGGAAGCAACACCCCCATGGCAGTGGAAATCTTCTACGACGACGACGCCGACCTTTCGATCATCCAGGGGCGCAAGGTCGCTGTCATCGGCTACGGCAGCCAGGGCCACGCCCACTCGCTGAGCCTGCGCGACTCCGGCGTCGACGTCCGCATCGGCCTGCCCGAGGGGTCCAAGTCGCGGGCGAAGGCCGAAGAGCAGGGCCTGCGCGTGCTCACCCCGGCCGAGGCGTCGGCCGAGGCCGACCTGATCATGATCCTGGCGCCGGACACCAAGCAGCGCTTCATCTACGAGCAGGACATCGCGCCGAACCTCAAGGACGGCGACGCGCTGTTCTTCGGCCACGGCTTCAACATCCGCTACGACCTGATCAAGCCGCCGTCCAACGTGGACGTCGCCATGGTCGCCCCCAAGGGCCCGGGGCACCTCGTGCGCCGCCAGTTCGTCGACGGCAAGGGCGTCCCGGCGCTCATCGCCGTGGAGCAGGACGCGTCCGGCAACGCCCAGGCGCTCGCCCTCTCCTACGCGGCCGCCATTGGTGGCGCCCGCGCCGGCGTCATCAAGACGACGTTCACCGAGGAGACCGAGACCGACCTCTTCGGCGAGCAGGCCGTGCTCTGCGGTGGCGCGTCCGCGCTGGTGCAGACCGGTTTCGAGGTGCTCACCGAGGCCGGCTACGCCCCGGAGATCGCCTACTTCGAGGTGCTGCACGAGCTGAAGCTGATCGTCGACCTCATGTACGAGGGCGGCATCGCGCGCCAGCGCTACTCGATCTCCGACACCGCCGAGTACGGCGACCTGACCCGCGGCCCGCGCGTCATCTCGCCGGCGGTCAAGGAAGAGATGAAGAAGATCCTCGGCGAGATCCAGGACGGCACGTTCGCCCGCGAATGGGTCGCCGAGGACGAGGCCGGCCGGCCGAACTTCACCAAGCTCGAGGAGCAGGGCAACCAGCACCCGATCGAGGCGACCGGCAAGAAGCTGCGCGACCTGATGTCGTGGGTGGACCGGCCGATCACCGAGACCGCCTGATCTTCCGCGAGTTCCGTGAAGGCCTCCTTACCGGTCGAAAACGCCGGTAAGGAGGCCTTCACGGCTTTTCGGGGTGGCTCGTTACGCTGGCCGCATGACCGATGACAAGGCGCACATCCGGCACCACCTCGACCTTTCCGGGGCGGAGTGGATCCGGGGCGAGCCCGCGGGCGTCACCCTGGACGAGGTCGTCGAGTACGCGTTCGTCGAGCACACCGACGGTGCCACCTACGTCGCGCTGCGGCGCTCGCCGGACGTCGACGGCACGATCATGGTCTTCACGATGTCGGAGTGGGACGCGTTCGTGAAGGGCGTCGACGACGGCGAGTTCGACGACCTCGGCGCCTAAGCGAGCTTCGCGGCCAGCTCGGGGATCTTGCCGAGGTCACCGGCGATGCCGAGGTGGTCGCCGTAGTCGCGGGATTCGACGACGAGGCCGTCGCGCACCCGCATGGCGAAGATGTTGGCGATCCGCACCGGCCGCCCGCCGTACTCGCCCTGGTAGGCGAACTCGCCGATCAGCACCTCCGGGTCGGCGCCCTGGTAGGTGGTCAGGTCCGCGATCGCGAAACGCGGGTTCATCGCCTTGCCCGCGGCGAAGTGCTCGCGCAGCTCGTTGCGCGTGCGCACGACGGCCGAACCCGGCAGGAACGGGTGCGTCACGTGCGTTTCTTCGGCGTACAGCTCCGGCAGCGCGTCCCAGCGCCCGCCCGCGACACCGTGCACGAGCCGCTCGAACGCCGTGCCCGCGCTCTCCGGCACGACCGGGGACAGCTCGCGTGGCGGGGCCTGCTCGTACGCCTTGACCAGCTGGTCGACGCCGTTCCGGATGACGGCGAGCTTCAGGTAGTCGTGGTAGTCGCGGGAATGGACGATCAGGCCGTCGCGGACGCGCAGCACCTGGATGTTGGCCGCCGAGATCGTGCGGCCGGTTTCGACGGATTCGGCGTCGTAGTCGTAT
Source organism: Amycolatopsis sp. SID8362 (assembly GCF_010550475.1). Classification (NCBI taxonomy): domain Bacteria; kingdom Bacillati; phylum Actinomycetota; class Actinomycetes; order Pseudonocardiales; family Pseudonocardiaceae; genus Amycolatopsis; species Amycolatopsis sp. SID8362. The sequence continues at coordinate 52,916 of NZ_JAAGNB010000135.1, read as the reverse complement.
TCCGCGACGATCACCTCGGGGTCCGTCGTCTCGTGCACGACGACGTTCTTCCGCTTGAGCCGGTACGCGCCCGCGAGGGCGCCGGTGAACCGCTCGTGGACGGCGTCGCGGCCGGTCAGGCGCGTCGGCCGGGGGACGGCCTGCGGGTGTTCGACGACGGTGTCCTCCGCGTACAGCGCGGAAAGCTCGCCGTAGCGGCCTTCGCTGATCCCGTCGGACAACGCGGTGAAGACGTCGCGGGGTGTGGTCATGGGTCCTCCCAGAAGACAAAACGGAGTCTGTAGTCCGTCTCCGAAGATACGGACTACAGACTCCGCTTGTCTAGTGGAGCAGCTCCTGGGCCGCCGGCTGCCCGCACACCTCCGCCCACGTCTCCGGGGTGCTGTCGAAGTTCGCGTCCCGCGCGCTCCGGTCGGCGCCGCCGTCGAGGAGGGTCTGGATGACGTCGAGGTGCCCGGACTGCGCGGCCAGGTGCAGGGCCGTGACGCCTTCGCCGTGCTTCGGGCCGCCGAACGTGCCCCGGTGGTTCACGGCGGCGCCGAGGTCAAGCAGCGTCCGGACGGCGGCGAGCCTGCCCTGTGCCGCCGCCCACGCCAGCGCCGTGCCGCGGTAGACGTCGGCGTTCACGTCGGCCCCGCGCGAAACCAGCGTGCGCAGCGCCTCGGTGCGGTCGTTGCGGGCAGCCCAGGCGAGCGCTTCGTCCCGGGCTTCGGCCGGGTCGTCCGTCGGCTGCCACGCGGGGAAACCGCTGTGGGGCCGGTAAAACCCGCGGTGGTCGCCGCCGCGGCCCGACGTCAGGAGTTCGTCGAGGAGGTCGCTGTCGCCGAGCCCGGCCGCGACCCGCAGGTTGCCCGGGGCGCGGCTGTGCGCGGCCAGGGTCTCCGCGGCTTCGCGGTGCCCCCAGAACAGGGCGACGACCAGGGGAGTGCCGCCGTCGCCGCGGGCGGAGACGGCGACCGGGGCACCGGCTTCCAGTAGCAAGTCGAGCAGCAGCGGCAGATTGCTGTACGCCGCTTGGTGCAGCGGGGTCCAGCCGTGGACGTTCCCGCGTGCCGGGTCGGCGCCGTGGGCGAGCAGCACGCGGCTCAGGCGCTCGTCGCAGGTCGCGCCCGCCATGCCGAGCAGCTCGTTGCCGTTGGTGCCGCGGGCGGTGACCAGCCAGGGAAACTCGCCAAGGAGGGTTTCGAGCTGCTCGGCGTCCCGCGCCTCGACCGCCCGGTACGCGCGGGCGAACGGCTCGCCACTGTCCACAAGAGACTCGACGTGCGCGCGAAGTGCCTGCCAGGAACCGAATCCGTGCTCGTGAGCCACGACCACGCGGGCGCCGTCAGGGGTGAGTGGCTGGTTCCAGCGGTCGAACGGCTCGCGGGCGCCGGGCGTCCCGTCCTCGGCCGAGGCGAGCAGGCCGAGCGCGCGCTCGGCGTAATACTCGATGTCCTGGTGGTACGGGTGCTGCAGGTTTTCGCCGGGCAGCACGCCCATGGTGCCTCCTCGGACGGGACGCGGCCCGCAACCGCGTCCCGCCAGCCTACTCCCGTCAGGGCAGCAGATCCGCCAAGCGGCGGTAGGAGTCCTTCGTCCGCGCGAGGACCTGGACGCAGACGTGGTCGGCGCCCGCGTCGAGGTGGGCGCGGATCCGGTCGGCGACCTGCTGCTCGCCGACCGCGACGACGGCGTCGACCAGCCGGTCGCTGCCGCCGTCGGCGAGGTCTTCGTCGGTGAAGCCGAGGCGGCGCAGGTTCGTCCGGTGGTGGGGTGCCTGCCGCACGTAGAAACCGGCGTGCTCCCGGGCCACCTCCGGGGCCGCGTCGAGCACCACCGCCTGCTCGACGGCGAGGTACTTGCCGGGGCCGAGCCGCTCGCGCGCCATGGCCGTGTGCTCCGGCGGGACGAAGTACGGGTGGGTGCCGTCGGCGCGTTCGGCCGCCAGGTCGAGGAGTTTCGGGCCGAGCGCGGCGAGCAGCCGGCGCGGCCGCGGTGACGGCTGCGGCAGGCCCGGCAGCTCGGCCGCGTCCATCCCGTCGAGGTACTCGCGCAACGCCGTCAGCGGGCGCGCACCGGGCCGGTGCCCGCCGAGCGCGGCGATGAACCGGCCCGGGTAGGCCTCGCCCAGCGCCCGGATGGCGCCTTCCGCGGCGAGCGGTGAACGCTGGTCGAACCGCGCGACCCCGGTGGCGACGGTCAGCTTCGACGACGCCGCGAGCAGCAGCGCGGCCTGCGTGAACGCCTCTCGCCCGGCGTACTCGCCGAACCAGATGGCGTCGAAGCCGAGTTCTTCGGCTTCCGCGGCGGTTTCGCGGAGTTCGCCGATCGGGGCGCCGTCGAAGAACCGCCAGATCCCGACGCTCATCGGAGCACCGCCGGGGCCAGCTCGACCAGCGCGTCCACAGTGGACTCGAACGTGGTCGCGGACGGCGTCAGCAGGACGTGGTCCGCGCCCGCGTCGAGCATTTCCCCGACGCGTTTCGCGATGGTCGCGGCGTCGCCCCAGAGGACGAGGTCGTCGACGAACCGGTCGCTGGGGCCGTCGATGTCGGCTTCGGTGTAGCCGAGCCGTTTCCAGCCCGCGAGGTAGGCCTTCACCCCGAACTGCCGCGACTGCGCCACGCTGCGCCGGACGCTCGCGCGGGCGTCCTCGCGGCTGCCGAGCAGCACGGTCTGGTGGGGGATCAGCAGCTTGTCCGGCCCGAGGATCTCGCGGGCGTACGGCGTGTGCGAAACCGGCTGGGCGAACGGGTGCGCGCCGTCGGCGTGGTCGCGGGCCAGCTCCAGCATCTTCGGCCCGACCGCGGCCAGCACCCGCGGAAAGGCCACCGGGGCGGGGTTTTCCTGCGCCACTGTGTCCATTTCGGACAGATAGGCCCGCATCCGGTCCAGCGGCCGGTACTCCTCGCCGTACTTCGCCGCCTGGACCGCGTGCCCGATGCCGACGCCGAGCACGAACCGGCCCGGGTGGGCGTGGGCGAGGGTCGCCCCGCCCTTTTCGGCGGTCCGCCCGGGCCGCGCCCAGACGTTGGCGATGCCGGCGCCGAGCACGACGTCCGGTACCGAGGCGAGCAGGTCGCCGAAGGCGGCGAACAGTTCGCGGCCGCCGGGGCCTTCGCCGCTCCAGACCGAGCCGTAGCCGGCCTCGGCGAGCCGCCGCGTCGCCGCGCGTTCGACGTCCGGGGGCGGGGCCAGTGGCGCGCTCGGCAACCAGGCGCCGACCGCGCCGAGCCGGGTCCGCGTGTCTTCGATCAGGGTCATCCTCGAAATCCTCCCAGTAAGATGAGGCTGCCTCCGGTTAATATACGGAGGCAGCCTCCGATTGGCTACCCGGTAAGGTCGGGAGGGCGATGACCGACGTGAAACCGATGCGCGCGGACGCCCGCCGCAACTACGAGCGCCTCCTCGAGGAGGCCCAGCGCGCCTTCGCCGAACACGGCGTCGAGGCGTCCCTGGAAGACATCGCGCGCCGCGCCGGGGTCGGCATCGGCACGCTCTACCGGCACTTCCCGACCCGGGAAGCCCTGCTCGAAACGCTGTTGCGCGCCCGCTTCGACGGCCAGGCCGGCCGCGCGCGCGAGCTGCTGGCCCACCCCGAACCGCTGAACGCGCTGCAGACCTGGCTGGCCGGGCTCGGCGACGCGACCGGGACCTTCCGCGGCCTGGTCGAGCTGACCGCCGACGCGCTGAGCGACGAAACGTCCCGGCTCTACGCGTCGTGCCACGCGATGCGCGAGGCCGGTTCCCAGCTAGTGGAACGCGCGAAGGAAGCGGGCGAGCTGCGCGCGGACGTCACGACGCACGAGCTCCTTCTGTTGCTGCACGCGGCATCCTGGGCGGGCGGGCACCTGCCCGGCGAGGGGGGCATGCAGCGCCTGCTGGCTCTTGTTTTCGAGGGATTACGAGCGAGTTAACACCATGGGAAGCCAGGGGGCCGCCCAGCGGGTTAAACTCCGCCACGACCGGGGCACAACGACGTGCTGAGATCCGTCTGCCGACCCAGAGCGTCCTGGAAGTGACCAGATAGTGGGAGCCGCATCGTGAGCAAGCCCAGCAAACCCGTCGTCCTCATCGCGGAGAAGCTCGCCCCCTCCGTGCTGAGTGTGTTCGGTGACGAGGTGGAGGTCCGGCACGTCGACGGCACGGACCGATCCGCGCTGCTCGAGGCGGTGAAGAGCGCCGACGCGCTCCTGGTCCGCTCCGCGACCAAGGTCGATGCCGAGGTCCTCGCCGCCACCACGCAGCTGAAGGTCGTCGCCCGCGCCGGCGTCGGCCTGGACAACGTCGAGGTCCCCGCCGCCACCGAGCGCGGTGTCCTGGTCGTCAACGCCCCGACGTCCAACATCGTCTCCGCCGCCGAGCACGCCGTCGCCCTGCTGCTGTCGGTCGCGCGCCGCGTCCCGGCCGCCGACCAGAGCCTCCGCGGCGGCGAGTGGAAGCGCAGCTCGTTCTCCGGCGTCGAGCTGCAGGGCAAGACCGTCGGCGTCGTCGGCCTCGGCAAGATCGGGCAGCTGTTCGCCCAGCGCCTGGCCGCCTTCGACACCAAGCTCATCGCGTACGACCCCTACGTCTCGGCCGCGCGCGCCGCGCAGCTGGGCATCGAGCTCGTCACCCTCGACGAGCTGCTGGCCCGCGCCGACGCGATCTCCATCCACCTGCCGAAGACGCCGGAAACCAAGGGCCTGATCGACGCCGAGGCGCTGAAGAAGACCAAGCCGGGCGTCATCATCGTCAACGCCGCCCGCGGTGGCCTCATCGTCGAAGAGGACCTGGCCGACGCGCTGCGCTCGGGCCACGTCGGCGGGGCCGGCGTCGACGTCTTCGTCACCGAGCCGACCACGTCGAGCCCGCTGTTCAACCTGGACAACGTCGTCGTGACGCCGCACCTGGGCGCGTCGACGGCCGAGGCGCAGGACCGCGCGGGCACCGACGTCGCGAAGTCCGTGCTGCTGGCGCTGCGCGGCGACTTCGTGCCGGACGCGGTGAACGTCTCCGGCGGCGGCGCGGTCGGCGAGCACGTCCGCCCGTACCTGTCGCTGACCCAGAAGCTCGGCACGCTGCTGACCGCGCTGAACACGAAGGCGCCGACGTCGGTGACCGTGACCGTCAAGGGCGAGCTGACCAGCGAGGACACCGCGGTGCTGCAGCTGGCGGCGCTGCGCGGGGTGTTCACCGGCGTGGTCGAGGACCAGGTCACGTTCGTCAACGCGCCGCAGCTGGCGGAGAAGCTGGGCGTGCAGGTCGAGCTCACGACCGAGCCGGAGAGCCCGAAGTTCCGCAGCCTGGTCACCGTGCGCGCGGTGCACTCGGACGGGCAGGCGCTGACGGTGTCCGGTTCGGTCACCGGCAAGGACGAGGTCGAGAAGCTGGTCGAGGTCAACGGCCGCGGCTTCGACCTGCGCGCCGAGGGCACGGTCCTGCTGGTCGAGTACCCGGACCGGCCGGGCGTGATGGGCCGCGTCGGTACGCTGCTCGGCGAGGCGGGCATCAACATCGAGGCCGCGCAGATCAGCCAGACCACCGACGGCTCCGACGCGGTGATGCTGCTGCGCGTCGACCGCCACATCGACGCGCACCTGCTGGAGCCGATCGGCGCCGCGGTCGGGGCGCACACGATCCGCGCCGTCGACTTCAACTGACACAACCCTTTCGAAGGCCCCCTGCCACCCGGCAGGGGGCCTTCGCGCGCAATCACAACTACATAACGGAGTCCTTTGCCTACGTAAGTAGGTGTTTTGGGGCATTAGGTTCTCCCCGCGAGGTTGAACCACGCGCCGTCGAGGGCACGGCGCTGTGCCGCGCTTCACCGTCGGGGGTGTCAGGAGCGGCAGGCAGGTTCGGGTCCAGACCTCGAGTAAGGGGCCGACTCATGAGCAGATCCCGCTTGCCCGCTCGCGTCACGACGGCGTTGTTCGCCGTCGTGCTGGCGGCCGCGCTGGGGGCGCCGGTGGCGAGCGCGGCGGACGCTCCGCTCGCCGACGGCGTCGCACCGGCGAAGATCGACGACGCCCAGCTCCAAGGCAAGCTTTCCCCGCGCCTGGGCGCCGCGCAGGGCCGCGTCACCGCGTTCGTCGAGCTGGCCAAGAAGCCCGCCGTCGACGCGTTCACCGCCGCGCAGCCGCAGGGCAAGGACCAGGCCAAGCGCGCCGCCAAGGCCGCCAAGGCCGACACCGCCGCCGCGGTCGAGTCCGTCGTCGGCCAGCTGCGCGCGGGCAACGCCCAGCCGCAGGTCGTCACCCAGACCGCCAACGCGGTCCCCGGCGTGGTCGTCACCGCCGACGCCGCCAAGCTGCGCGAGGTCGCGAAGCGGGCGGACGTCGTCGCGGTCCGCACCGTCGTGCCGAAGACCCGCACCAACGCCAGCGCCGCGCAGCTGACCAACACCCTCGCGGCGTGGCAGCAGACCGGCAAGTTCGGCGACGGCGTCCGCGTCGGCGTGATCGACGACGGCATCGACTACACCCACGCCGACTTCGGCGGCCCCGGCACGCAGGCCGCGTACAAGAGCGTCGACAGCACCAAGCCGACCCCGCTGTTCCCCAGCGCCAAGGTCGTCGGCGGCACGGACCTCGTCGGCGACGACTACGACGCCGCGACCGCCGGCAAGACCACCCCGAAGCCGGACCCGAACCCGCTCGCCTGCGGTGAGCACGGCACGCACGTCGCCGGCACCATCGGCGGCTTCGGCGTCACCGCCGACGGCAAGACCTTCAAGGGCGACTACAAGAAGCTGGACGCCAAGAAGGTCGACGCGATGCAGATCGGCCCGGGCACGGCGCCGAAGTCGCTCCTCTACGCCATCAAGGTGTTCGGCTGCGCGGGCTCGACCAACGTCACCTCGCAGGCGCTCGACTGGGCGCTCGACCCGGACGGCGACGGCGACTTCACCGACCACCTCGACGTCGTCAACCTCTCGCTGGGCTCCGACTTCGGCGCCCCGGACGACCCGGACTCGCTGTTCGTGCGCAAGCTCGCCGCGAACAACGTCCTCCCGGTGATCTCGGCGGGCAACGGCGGCGACATCAACGACATCGCCGGTTCGCCGGGCAACACCCCCGAGGCGCTGACGGTGGCCTCGACGCGTGACGCGGGCATCCTGCGCGACGCCGCCGAGGTCAAGGCGCCGACGACCGCCGCGGGCCAGAAGACCGGGCAGTACAGCCAGAACTACACCGGTTACGACACCCTCGACCTGACCGCTCCGGTCGTCGCGCTCTCGGCGGCGAACGCGGCGGGCTGCGCGCCGTACTCCGCCGAGGACAAGGCGAAGGCGGCGGGCAAGTTCGTCTTCCTGGAGTGGGACGACAACGACTCGACCCGCGCGTGCGGTTCGGCGGCCCGGGCGAACAACGCCCAGGCGGCCGGGGCGAAGGGCGCGCTGCTGTCGTCCACTTTGGAGCACTTCAGCGCCGGCATCGCGGGCAACGCGGCGATCCCGATGTTCCAGTTCACCGGCTCCGCGACCAAGACGCTGCGCGCGGCGCTGACCGCGGGCACGCTGCAGATCCGGCTCTACGGCACGGGACGCGCGTCGATCCAGACCACCGACAAGACCATCGTGGACACCCCGAGCTCGTTCACCTCGCGCGGCACCCGCGGCCCGGCCCTCAAGCCGGACGTCGCCGCGCCGGGTGACACGATCACCTCGGCGTTCCGCGGCAGCGGCAACGGCCGGACGGTGCTTTCGGGTACGTCGATGGCGGCCCCGCACACCGCGGGCATCACCGCGCTGGTCCGCCAGTCCCACCCGGACTGGTCGGTCGAGGAGGTCAAGGCGTCGGTCATCGACACCGCCGGCCACGACGTCTCCGACGGCGCCGGCCACACCTACGCGCCGCAGCGCGTCGGCAGCGGCCGCATCGACGCCAAGGCGGCGCTGGACAACCAGGTGCTCGCCTACGTCCAGGACGACCCGGGCGCGGTCAGCGTCAGCTTCGGCACGGTCGAGGCCTCCGGGCCGGTGACGCTGTCGAAGACGATCAAGCTGGTGAACAAGGGCGTCACGCCCGCCGAGTACTCGGTGGCCTACCAGGCGGTCAACGCGCTGCCCGGCGTCGAGTACACAGTGGACAAGCAGACGGTGAAGCTGACCCCGCGCGGCACCGCCAAGGTCAAGGTGACGCTGAAGATCACCGACCCGAAAGCGCTGCGCAAGGTCATGGACCCGACCATGCAGGCCACCCAGGCCGGCCTGGCCCGGCAGTTCGTCGCCGACGCTTCCGGCCGCGTCGCCTTCACGCCGAAGAGCGGCGCCAAGGTGCCGCTGCGGGTTTCGGTCTACGCCGCGCCGAAGCCGGTGTCGACGATTTCGACGCCGCAGTCGGTGAAGTTCGGCGCGGACGCGACCCAGGCCGTGCTGAACCTGACCGGCAAGGGCGTCGACCAGGGTGCCGGCGCGCAGCGGTACCGCTCGCTGATCAGCGTGCTCGAACTGCAGGCGGAGTCCCCGCAGCTGCCCGAGTGCGACGCGGACGTGGTCACCGACTGCACGCTGAACAAAACGGCCAAGGGCGGCGACCTCCGCTACATCGGCGCGGCTTCGACCGCTCCGCTGGCGAAGGCGCAGGGCGAGCCGGAGAACGCGGTCCTCGCGTTCGGCCTCTCCACGTGGGGCGACTGGGCGAACATCGGCAGCAACACCTCGCCGTTCGTCGACATCGACACCACCGGGGACGGGCAGCCGGACTTCGAGACCTACGTGACCAAGGCGACTTCCACGGACGTGCTGCTGGCCGTCACGGTCGCGCTGACCGCGGGCTTCCCGACGGTCGACGTCCAGGCGGTCAACGGCCAGCTCGGCGACGTCGACACCAACGTGTTCGACACGAACGTGATCACGCTGCCGGTTTCGCTGGCGGCGCTGGGCATCGACGTGAACGCCGACAGCCACCGCGTTTCCTACACGGTGGGCACCAGCGGGTTCTACGTCGCGCCGGGCACGACGAACGGGCTGATCGACTACGTCGGCACGCCGCTTTCGTTCGACGCGCTCGCGCCGGGGTACTCCGTCCAGGGCGGTGGCGACGCCGCACTGGGTTACGTCGCGAAGCCGGGCACGGCGCTGGTCGTCACCCGGAACGCGGCGTCGGCCGCGGCGGACAACGCGCTCGGGCTGCTGGCCATCGAGCACCACAACGCCGCGGGGAACCGGGCGAACGTGGTCAAGGTGGACGCGGCGGGCGACCGTCAGCCGATCGGGGCCGGCCGCCGCTAGTCCGTGGCAAGATCGATCTGTGCAGGAACAGGGGCGTCTCCGGCGGGTTCCCGCCGGGGGCGCCCCTGTCCGTATTCACCCGATTGGGTGTCTCACCCTGCGGGAGGATGCGGCATAAGGGTGGTGCGGCTACGGCGGTTTGTCTACGGCCGGTAACCTTCCGGCTGCTGGCGTTTTGTTGCGGTGGGCCATCGGTGCGGCCGGTGGTCCGGTCGACGGAGGTGTGTGGATGCGGCTCGCGGTGATCCCAGGAGACGGGATCGGGCCCGAGGTGGTCTCCGAGGCGCTGAAGGTGCTCGGCGAGGTAGTACCGACGGCGGAGATCACGAACTACGACCTCGGCGCGGCGCGATGGCACTCGACCGGTGAGCTGCTCCCCGAGTCGGTCCTCGGCGAGCTCCGCCAGCACGACGCGATCCTGCTGGGCGCGGTCGGCGACCCGACGGTGCCGAGCGGCATCCTCGAGCGCGGCCTGCTGCTGCGCCTGCGGTTCGAGATGGACCACCACGTCAACCTGCGCCCGGCGCGGCTGTACCCGGGTGTCCGTGGTCCGCTGGCCGACGCGGGCGACGTCGACATGGTGGTCGTGCGCGAAGGCACCGAAGGCCCGTACGCGGGGACTGGTGGCCTGCTGCGCAAGGACACGGAGCACGAGATCGCGACGGAGGTCAGCGTCAACACGGCGTTCGGCATCCGCCGCGTGGTCGCGGACGCGTTCAACCGCGCCGAGGCCCGGCCCCGCAAGCACTTGACGCTGGTGCACAAGACCAACGTGCTCGAGTACGCGGGTTCGCTGTGGTCGCGCATCGTCGAAGAGGTCTCGCTGGAGCACCCGGAGGTGACGGTCGCGTACTCCCACGTGGACGCGGCGACCATCCACCTGGTGACGGACCCGTCCCGGTTCGACGTGATCGTGACGGACAACCTGTTCGGCGACATCATCACGGACCTGGCGGCCGCGGTGACCGGCGGCATCGGGCTGGCGGCGAGCGGGAACCTGGACATCACGCGCCGGAACCCGAGCATGTTCGAGCCGGTGCACGGGTCGGCGCCGGACATCGCGGGGCAGGGTCTGGCGGACCCGACCGCGGCGGTGCTGTCGGTTTCGCTGCTGCTGGACCACTTGGGTCAGAAGGAGGCGGCTCGGCGGATCGAGGCTTCGGTGGCGTTCGATCTGGCTACGCGGGATCAGTCTTCGCCGGGGGCTACGCAGGCCATCGGGGATCGGCTGGCGGCTCTGGTTTCGTCGAACGTGCGGACGGCGGGCTGAGTTTTTCGTTCGGGAGAGCCCCGCGCCTTCGTGGCGCGGGGCTTTTTCGTGCCCGGGGGTGGCTTTGGCTCGGCCGGCGTTGTGAATGACTCATTCACCTCATCCGAGGCCAGGGCCCGGCAAGGTCGCGTCGGCGAGTGGGTGACCGGGCCCAGGCTGGCCGCGTGGTCTGTCCGGCGTCGCGGGGATGTCGTGAAAGGGTCGTTCATGGCGTCTGGTGAGGTGAACGACTCTTTCATGACATCGCGGATGGGCGGATCGGCCGTGCTGCCCGACTTTGCCCGGGACCCTGCCGCCGGAGTGACATGAATGACTCATTCATGTCACTGGACGACATGAATGAGTCATTCACAACGTCTGCGGAAGCTCCGGCGGGCCTGCCAGCCGAGTTGTCCACAGGCCCCTCGTGATGTGGACAAGCCGGTGCCCAGACCGCTTCCCAGCCGGTTCTGTCGGCAGCCGCCGATAGACTGGACCGGGGTCAGCCCCCAGGGACGGGTGGGGCCTGCGGGGTGGGGTGTTCCCGGATGGTGGGAGCTTGACCCAGTTTGTGGACTTCCCGCGAAAGCGTGTGGCATGATGCGACCGTGACCAGCTTCGCGATCATTATCGACGAGCGCGCCGGACGGTAGCTCCACAAGAGCACCCGGCGCGCAACCTCTCGCACCCATGCGGGAGGTTTTTTTGTTGCCACGAAACGATTGGGAGAAGACCGTGACCCGCCAGGAGCCCGCCGATACCCCGCTCGGCGATGCCTTCCACCTCTACGACACCACCCTGCGCGACGGTGCGCAGCGGGAAGGCATCACCTACTCGGTCCAGGACAAGCTCGCCGTCGCGCGGCTGCTGGACGAGCTGGGCGTCGGGTTCATCGAGGGTGGCTGGCCCGGTGCGCTCCCCAAGGACACGGAGTTCTTCGCCCGGGCGGCGAAGGGCGAGCTCAAGCTGAACCACGCCGCCCTCGTCGCGTTCGGGGCCACGCGCAAGGCCGGCACCACCGCCGACGCCGATCCGCAGGTCCGCGCGCTGCTCGACAGTGAAGCGCCCGTCATCACGCTCGTGGCGAAGTCCGATCTGCGGCACATCGAACGCGCTCTCCGCGTCGACGTCGACGAAGCCTGCGCGATGGTCAAGGACACCGTCGAATTCCTGACGAAGGAAGGCCGGCGGGTTTTCCTCGACGCCGAGCACTTCTTCGACGGCTACGCGTTTTCGCCCGAGACCTCGCTCAGGGTCCTCGACGCCGCCGCGCACGCGGGTGCCGACGTCCTCGTCCTGTGCGACACCAACGGCGGCCAGTTGCCGCTGGGTCTCGCCGAGACGGTGAAGACCATCAAGGAAAAGACCGGATTCCGCCTCGGGATCCACTGTCAGGACGACACTTCCTGCGCCGTGGCGAATTCCGTCGCCGCGGTGCAGGCCGGCGCGACGCACGTCCAGTGCACCGCCAACGGTTACGGCGAGCGGGCCGGCAACGCCGACCTCTTCGCCGTGACAGGGAACCTCGTGACCAAGCTCGGCATGGACGTCCTCCCGACCGGAGGAGCGGCCGAGCTGACCCGGGTCTCCCATGCCCTTGCCGAAATCGCGAACATCGCCCCCTACACCCACCAGGCTTACGTAGGGGCGTCGGCCTTTGCCCACAAGGCAGGGCTGCACGCGAGCGCGATCAAGGTGGATCCGTTGCTGTACAACCACATCGATCCGTCTTCCGTCGGCAACGACATGCGGGTGCTGGTCACGGAGATGGCCGGCAGGGCCAGCCTCGAGCTCAAGGGACGTGAGCTCGGGGTCGACCTTGCCGGCCGGCCCGAAGCGCTGACGAGCGCCATCACCAAGGTCAAGCGCCTCGAATCCGAGGGCTGGTCCTTCGAGGCCGCCGACGCCTCCCTGGAACTGCTGCTGCGCCAGGAAGCCGATGTTCCGGCAGAGTCGCCGTTCGAGCTGGAGTCCTACCGGGTGGTGCTCGACCACCGCGCCGACGCCGAGGTCGTGTCCGAAGCCACGGTCAAGGTGCACGTCGGCGGCCAGCGCGTCATCGCCACCGCCGAAGGCATCGGCCCGGTGCACGCTCTCGACGCCGCCCTCCGGAAAGCCTTGAGCCCTCACCTGTCCTGGTTGGACAGTGTGGAGCTCGCCGACTACAAGGTCCGCATCCTCCAGGGCCACCCGGGCACCGACGCGGTGACGCGCGTGCTGGTCGAGAGCACCGACGGCGAACGCGAGTGGACCACCGTCGGCGTGCACGGCAACATCGTCGAGGCCAGCTGGCTGGCCCTCTGCGACGCGCTGGTCCACAAGAGCAGCACCGTGGCCCCGGTCACGGAAACCGCGGACGTAGACTGACCCCGTGCGCCTAGCCCGTATTGCTCATCCCGGTGGTGTCGCGTTCGCTTCGGTCGAAGGGGACGGTGACGACGCCCAGGTCCTGGAAATCGCCGAGCACCCGTTCGGCAACCCCAACTTCACCGGCAAGCGGTGGCCGCTGGCCGACGTCCGGCTGCTCGCGCCGATCCTGCCGTCGAAGGTGATCGCGGTCGGCCGGAACTACGCCAAGCACGCGGCCGAGTTCGGCAACGAGGTGCCCAGCGCCCCGATGCTGTTCCTCAAGCCGTCCACCACGGTCGTCGGCCCCAACGCGCCGATCCGCCGTCCCTCGGACGTGGGCCGCGTCGACTTCGAGGGCGAGCTGGCCATCGTCATCGGGCAGCCGGTGAAGAACGTGCCCGCCGCGCGTGCCGCGAGCGCGATACTCGGCTACACGGTCGCCAACGACGTCAGCGCGCGCGACCTGCAGAAGTCCGACGGCCAGTGGGGCCGCGCGAAGGGCTTCGACACGTTCTGCCCGCTCGGGCCGTGGATCGAGACGTCGCTCGACGCGTCCGACCTCTCGCTCAAGGCCGAAGTCGACGGCGAACTCAAGCAGGACGGCCGCACGTCCGACCTGGTCCACAAGATCCCCGAGCTGGTCGAGTTCGTCTCCGGCGTGATGACGCTCCTGCCCGGCGATGTCATCCTGACCGGCACCCCCGAGGGCGTCGGCCCGATCGAGGGCGGTCAGAGCGTCTCGATCACCATCGAAGGCATCGGCACCCTGACCAACCCGGTCGAGAACGTCTAACCCCTGGTCGCCGGCTCCATCGGCCGCCGGGCGAACGCCGGGGCGTGCTCCGGCCGCAGCCCGAGGCCGAGGAGCCGGGCCGGGAAGTACGACAGCCGCGGGAACCGCGCGAACGCCTTGATCATCGGCTCCGGCGGGCCGTTGCGCCTGCCCGCCATCACGGCGCGCACGACGCCGCGGTGCAGCAGCCGCTGCAGCCCCTGCACCAGCAGCGTCGGCGCGAGCCGCCGCGCGCGCACCTTCGCCAGGTCCGCCTCCGTCGGACGCCCCCGCCGCAGCGGCTCGGCCAGCAGCGTGGCCGCCGCGACCGCGTCCTGCACCGCGAGGTTGATGCCGACGCCGCCGATCGGCGACATCGCGTGCGCGGCGTCGCCGATGCACAGCAGGCCGTCGGTGTGCCACTTGCGCAGCAGGTTCAGCCGCACGTCGAGGAACTTGACGTCGTCCATCGTCTTCAGCTCGTCCACCCGGTCGCTGAACTCGGGGCAGATCTGCGCCACGTTCTCCCGGAAGGCTTCGATGCCCTGCTCGCGCAGGTCTTCGCCCTTCGGCGCGAGGTAGGCGACCTGGTAGAAGTCCGGCCGGGGGAGCGGCACCGCGAAGCGCCGGTCCCGCATCTTCGGCAGCAGCATGCCGCCCTCTTCGTCGTCGTGCCGCGAGAGGCGGAACCACCAGACGTCGAACGGGCAGTCGTACTCGCGCGGCACCAGGCCGGCCTCGCGCCGCGCCAGCGACCAGCGGCCGTCGGCGGCGATGACCAGGTCCGCGCGGATTTCCCCGGTCTCACCGGCCGCCGTACGGTAGGTGATGCCCGCGACACGGCCGTGCTCGCGGACCAGCCCGGTGCATTCGGTCTCCATCCGCTGGACGAACGTCGGCTCCTTGCGGGCGCTCTCGGCGAGCAGGTCGAGGAAGTCCCACTGCGGCACCATCGCGATGTACGGGTGGGGGACCTTCAGCCGGGTGAAGTCGGCCAGCTTCATCATCTCGCCGTTCTCCTGCGGGAACCCGGCGGCGGTCAGCTCGCTGTGCGGCAGCGCGTGGAACTTCTCGCCGAGGCCCAGTTCGTCGAGCAGGGTCAGCGTCGACGGGTGCACCGTGTCGCCGCGGAAGTCGCGCAGGAAGTCCGCGTGCTTCTCCAGCACCGTCACCTCGACGCCGGCCCGGGCCAGCAGGAGCCCCGTGACCATCCCGGCCGGCCCGCCACCGATGACGACGCAGGTCGTGCGCTCGGTCATCTCGACCATCTCCCCATCTATTCATCGCGTGTTGAATAACTTGAGAATGCACCCGCCGGACCCCGGCGTCAAGGGGTGTGACCGGGGATACGCTGATCGGGCGAGCCCGCTTCGTTGCCGGAAACCGTCCAAACGCGACAGTTGGTCGAATCCGCGCGGGCAGGACCGCGGTTCGCCGCCGCGCGCTTGTGGACGGAGCGGATTCCCCGTCGCCGCAAGGGTTTTCAGGGACTGGGAACGTTTCGCACGCCAGGAGTCGACGTCGCCCGCCCGTGGCGCCGGATAACCGAAAGGCGACGGTTCGCCAACTGGGAGTAGAGCCGGTGCGCCGGAACAGGGGAGCGCCAATCACCTCTTTGGCAGCGTCGCGAACGCGGCGGTTGCCCTAGCCTCACTGGGTGGATTTCGCCTTGGCACCCCGGACCCCTTCGCGAACCGCCTCGCCCGCCGCGGGAGCGTCCGAGCCCTGGGCGCCGCCCGAGTTGCGGCTGGTGTGCCTGGACATCGACGACACCTTGATCGACTGCACCGCCGCGATCCGCCGCAGCCTCCACATCCTCACCGGCCGGGGTGACCTGTGGCCGTTGTGGGACTTGATCACCGAAGAGCACGTCGCCCTGGTCGTCGCCGGCGAAATCGACTACGCGACCATGCACCAGCGGCGCACCGACTGCTTCCTCGCCGAGATCGGCATCCTCGCCGACGCCGAGCAGGTGCTCTCCTTCGAACGCCGCCGAAGAGAGCTGCTCGACCATTCGTGGCAGCTGTTCGACGACGTCCTCCCGTGCCTGGAGTGGCTCCGCGCGGCGGGCCTGGCGCTGGCCGCGGTGACGAACGCGTCGGGGGTCCACCAGCGGCGCAAGATCGCCGACCTCGGCCTGGCCCCGTTCTTCGACCACGTGGCCATCGCGGGCGAGCTCGGGGTGGCCAAACCCGATCCGGTGATGTTCCACACGGTCTGCCTCGGCATGGACTGCGCCCCCGCCCAGGCCGTCCACGTCGGCGACAAACTGGACACGGACGCGATCGGCGCCCGCGACGCGGGCCTCGGCGCGATCTGGCTCGACCGCGACGGCATCGGCGAGCGCGCCCCTGCCGGCGTCCACACGGTGGCCGGCCTCGCCGAGCTGCCTGAGCTGCTGGTTTCCGAGTACGCAACGATCGGCGTCCCCGCTCAGCGCCGCGGCGAGACCCCCGCGTTCACCGTCGGGAACGGCGTGCTCTAGTATTTCTCCTCGTGCGGTGCTGAACCGGCCAAGCCGGGAAAGTACCTCACTGGGGTATGGTGTAATTGGCAGCACGACTGGTTCTGGTCCAGTTAGTCTAGGTTCGAGTCCTGGTACCCCAGCTGCGGAGAGTGACCCCCCTGCGGAGCGAGAAATCGCCTCTGGTAAGTTCTCTCCAGCAAGAAAAACAGAAAAGCCTTGGGAAACCAGGGAAGTTCCTAGCCCCCGTCGTCTAGCGGCCTAGGACGCCGGCCTCTCACGCCGGTAGCGTGGGTTCGAATCCCATCGGGGGTACAAACAGCTACCACCCAAGCTCGGTTGACCCAGGTCAGTCGAGCTTTTTGGTTGGGTAGCAGACATGGCGTCGGAGATCCTCTCTGCGGCTTCCGCCGTCTTGGGCAGCTGATCCACTGGCAGTGTAACTGTGATCGTCACCTCATCGCCGCGCCCGTGGACGTGGACACTCAATCTCGTGACTTCGAACAGCTCGCTCAGAAGCTTTCGGGGCGCCTTCGCCAGGTTCACCGCGAGGTAGGGGAGCGCCTCGATCCGGGTGAGATCGGCCGGCGTAGGTCCGGCCTCTTGGTCGGCCACGTCCAGTTGCGCGAGGAGGGCCAGTGAAGCGGTCTTCTCACCTTCGAGATCGTTGTAGTTCTGGCGGAGCCCGCGGGTGAACGGATCGTCGGGGTCACCCTCCCGAGCTTGGCGCATGATCGAATCCTGCTGCTGCGAGATCGTGGCCAGGCGTTTCCGCTGGCGCAGGCGCTCCGACTCTCGCTCCCGAGAAGCGGTGTCGTCAACACTTGCCAGCTCGGCTTCGAGGATCGCTCGTCGTTCGGTGCCGAAGAGCCGGTCGGCGTAGAACCGGCAGATCGCCTCCAGGAGTTCGTCCTCGCGGATGCGGATCGACGTCGGCAGCCCGGCGTGGAGGGCGGGCTTGCCCTGGTTGTTCTTGCCGGGCCAGCAGAGGTAGTAAACGACCTTCTTGTGCTTCATGTCGCCGACCATCCGTCGGCCGCAGCTGTGGAGCACCCGTCCCCGGAGGACGTACTTGCGCTCGGTCTCGGGGTGGTTGTTGCGTGTGTCACCGTCGCGTGAGCCGCGACCGGTCCTGCGGTCGCGGTTGATCTCGTCGAACATCCACTTGGGGATCAGGGGTTCGTGGACCGGCTTCGGCGACCAGACCCACTTGTACAGTTCGTTGACCCGGCCGCGCTTCGACGTCGTCGCGCGCCGGTTGAAGACCTGGTAGCCGGTGTACTTCGGGTTGCAGAGGATGTTGTACACGGCGCTCCTGCTCCAGGCGCCGCGAGTGCGGGCTTTGCACGGAGCTTCCGGTGGTGGGTACTTTTCCAGGTCGGCGTTCAGCAGATCGGTGATTGCCGTGCAGCCGAGGCCTTCGTAGTACCGCCAGTGGGCGATCTGGGTGACGGTCTGGCCCCGGACACCGTCCGGTTCGAGCCGAGACTTGGTCTTGCCCTTCTCCGCCTTGACCGGGCTCGGGTGCGGGACGATCTTGGCCTTGTAGCCGTAGGGTGGCTGGCCGATGTTCCAGCCGTCGCGGACGTGGGTGCACAACCCACCCCACGACTGCTCCAGGGTGTTGAGGACTTCGTACTCGGCGATCGACTGGTTGATCCGGCGCTGCAGAACGCGCTGGGCTCGGCTGCCGGTGAGCGTCAGCGGCTCGTTGGAGGCGAACAGCGGGACGTCCGCACGCTCGAGCTCTCGTTCGACCGAGAGCCCCTCGAACGCCCGCCTGGCGACGCGGGCGATGTTCTCGCAGATGACGACGTCGAAGCGGCGATCGCGCCGGGACGCCTCGTCGAGGAGATCGGTGATGCCGCCGGCGCGGGGGATCGGGATGTCGAAGCGCTCGTACCCCTGGCCCCGGCCGCGCGCGTCGAGTTCGAGGCGCCCGGACTCGACGTCGAAGAAGTGCGCGGTGATGACCCACGAGGCCGGGATGGCGTTCTTGCTGTTGGTCAGCTGGCGGATGATGGACTGGCGCGGGTCTTGCTGGTCTTCGGTCGAGGTGCGCGCGAGGAACGCGACGCGGACCTCGTCGTTGAGCAACGCCTTCGGCATCCCCAGCGGGGACACGGCGTAGTCGGACAGGCCGGCTGAGGGCGGTGCCCAATCCTGCGTGGTCATGGTTGCTTGCTCTTTTCGGACGTCTCTTGGAGGCGCGTCTCAGCCCAGCCGAGGAGTTCGTGCGTGATGGTCGCTATCCGGCGGCGGACTCGGGCGCCTTCTGCGCCGGAGATGGATTCGATGTGAACGGAGTACGTTCGTTCACACGCTAACTCGGATTTCCCCGCCGCAGCAAGCAAAGGATCTTTTGGTTCGGAAGGCTGGTCCACGAGAGCACCCCCGCGACTGAGCGAGACTTTCACCGAATCTGCGAGATAGGCACGCTTGCCGCGGACCTCGCTGATTCTCGAAGCCGACGAAGTCAGAGCGCCGTCTCGGCCGGCGAGACCTGCTCCCGCGGCGGTCTCGTCGCGGCCGCCGCGGTTCACTCGGAAGTGTGAATGTCGGCTTGCTCCTGGTCGGGGGCAGGGAACTGGCTCAGGGAGGGAGCGAGCACCGGTTCCGACGCTGGCCCGGATCTTGTCATCCGAGTGAAGGAGCCGGCGTCATGTCGTCGTCGAGCAGCCGTTCCACCGCGAACAGCCCCCTCACCATGCTGCAGAAGCAGTTCGAGCAGGACCGCGTCGTCGCGACGTTCGACGAGGCGCTGAGCAGCTGGTCGAGCGAATCGCCCGCGCTCGCCGACATCACGTGCCACCAGGATCTGGTCGCGGTCTTGGCGACGCGCGACTACCCCCGTCACGACGAGGTGCTGCACGCGCTCCTCACCCGCGCTGCGGAGCCCGGGGGCGTGGTCGCGGCCGAGATCGTGGTGAACGCGATGCTTCCGGCGGTGCCGGGGATTGTCGGCCGGGTCGTGCACGCGGTGCGGGTGGCTGCCGGGGGTGTCGGCGTCCGGCGCGGTGTGACGGGTGGTGGTGTTTCGGCGGCGGAGGACAGCCGGGACATCCAGGCGTCGGTCATCGGGCACCTGTGGGAGCAGTCTCGCTGCTATCCGTTGCGGCGCCGGAACCGTGTCGCGGCGAATCTCGTGCGCGAGACCCAGCGCGCGGCGCAGCGAGACTTCGGTGTCGGCTGCCGCGGACGTGGTGAGCATGGACGACGACGAGGTCCACCGACCTCTGGCGGCGGTCCCGGCGGAGATGGACGCGTCGGAGGAGTTGCTGGGGTTGCTGTCGTGGGCGGTGGCGGAGGAGCGGCTGGACGAGCATTCCGCGACGATCCTGACCACGCGGTTCTTCGGTGATCCGGTGGGCCGGGACGGCGTGGCCACGGACCGGCAGATCGGGACGTTGCTGAGGTTGAGCCAGCCGACGATCACCCGGCACCGTCAGCGTGCGCTGGAGCAGCTCACGGCCGCTGCGGCCGAGTTTCCCGGAGGTGATCTTCCTTGGGCCGGTTGAATCACACCGGCTCCTCGGTCACGTGACTCAGGTGCTGAGGGAAGCGTTTGCGGCGAGGGTGGAGGTGAGCGGTGATCAGGTTCCGAAGCCGAACGGGATCCGGACCCGACCCACTGGCTCGCCGTCGCGGTACAACCCACGCGATTTTCGCTTACAACCACGCTGAGTAGTACGTGCGGAAAGTGCTTGCGGGCGCAGCAGCACGACTGTGGTGCGGTCCTGGCACCAAGTCGTGCTGCGCGGGCAGCGGCCGGGATCCAGGCGGATGACTTGGTCTTCTTCGGGACCGGCACGGGGCGCATCACGCACGTCGGCCTCGCTCTCGCAAGCGGTTCCACGGTCAACTCCCCGGACTTCGGCAAGCCGGCGTGCGTCGACCTCATCAGCAGAGCGCTCTGTGCGACGTGTCCTGCAGACCCGTGAAGAGCAGCCTCTGCTTGTGGGTGGGGCCGGACAGCACGTGCGCTCGCCGGACTTGCCCGCTCATTTCGGATTCTCCGCTTCGACAACGCGCACGTGGTTTCCGGCGACTTCTGCCCAGGACTCGGCATCGACATCGCCGGCTCCTCCGCGGTACCAACGGCCTCCAGAGGGATCGCGATACCACCGGTTTCCCGCTTCGGCTTCGAGAACTGTGCCAACTGGTGGCTCGGGATCTGCCGGTGTCAGAAATTTGTCGCTCATTCCACTCTTCCTGCGTTCGGCTGGCCGGATGTGGCCTGTTCCAAGAACGTCACAGAATCGCTGAACGTCCGCTATTGGTGGGCGGGTTCGCGCGCGCGGTCATGGGATGGGCGTACCGGGGCTGAGCTTCAGCCCGTGTTTGAGAGCCAGGTCGTCATTGCGCTCCCCGAGTTGCCCGGTTCGATCGTCGGGTCCTACGTCGGCCCCGCGTTCGCCGGCATCGACGGACGTGCGCTTCAGCCAGGTCGGCGCGGAGAATCCGGCCTCAGTGCGAATGCCGACATGTTCCCCGGCACGCATGGCCGTCAGGCCGTGCTGGAACACAGGGCGCCGAAGGCGCTCCGTCTGGGCGACCTCGTCGTGCGCGGCGCGTTCTGGTGGGTGACCGCCGTGGCTGCCGCGATCCTGATCGCGGTGTTCGTCCGCCACCGACACCTCCGTTCCCGCCACCTCCGCATCCGAGTCCGGTTCGACCTGTTGCCGACGTCGGCCTTCGATCCGTCGCTGCAAAGCTGTGCTGGGGTTCGCGCATCAGCTGGGACAAGTGTGACCCGTGCACGGGTGATGAGCTCGTTTATCCCGACGTCGAGATCCGCCGGGTGGCATCACGAAGCGGGCTTGGTCGACGGCGAGGGTGGTTCGTCCTCGCCGTCGACGGGACGGCAGCGGTGATCTCTCCCCAGTGATCTGCTGGCCACCACAGTTACTTCCGCGCGGCGGCGACCTTCTTGCGCGGCGCGCGCTTCCGCGGCGCCGGGGCCTCGGCCTCTGCCGCCTGGGCTGCTTCGTAGGCCGAAATGACCTCGGAGGAGAGACGGCCCCGCTCGGAGACCTCGTAGCCGTTCGCGCCGGCCCACGCGCGGATCTGCTGGTTGCGGTCGCGGTCCCTCGCGGTGGTGGTGGTCGACTGGCCGGTCGCCACCCGGACCTTGCGCCCACCGACTCGGCGGGCGGCGGCGACGTAACGGGCGAACTCCTCGCGCAGGGCGGCACCGTTTTCGTCCGACAGGTCGATTTCGTACGTCACGCCGTCGAGACCGAACTGGACGGTCTGGGTTGCGGTGGTGCCGTCGATGTCGTCGAGGATCTCGACGAGGACTTTCTGAGCCACTGAATACTCCTCGGCTGGATGCGCGTCGGTGAACGCGGGTTGTGACAGGTTGCACAATGCACAACGTTCTTCCGTGGAGTGTATCTGCCGCGAGGTCGGGTCGGCAATTCAGCCTGCGGTTTCGGTTGTATCAATCCTGTGATCTTGTCCGTGTCTGGTGTTGCGCAGAGTTGCGGAGGGTGCCTGTGGGAGGAGAACCCGGTCTGGCCTCGGTGAATCCGCGCACGTCTTGCCTCGACCTCATTCCGCTGACGTCGGCCAGGAGTCGCTATCACGCCCGCTGCGTCGGCAGGAATCGCGAAGGAAAGGGGACAGGCTGTTCGGCGCAGTCGCGGAGAACGCGGCCGAACTGCTCGAAGAGTTCCAGCCGGTCGCGTGTCCGACGGCCGGAGATCGTGTGCGGAAAGCGACGAACCTGACTCAATGAGTGGGGAACAAGTTCACGACCGACGAGCCGTTTTGGCTGGTTCGGTGTGCCGCGTAAATTCCCGGCCGCGCAGGCGCACTTGCGGAGCGTGATCGGTGCGTTGGACGTGTCCTGCGGCGAGAATTGCTGGCGGGCGCGGCCCGCGGGTGTTCGACCGGCGCTTTCGCGCGGGATGGCGAAACCCAGTGCCAATTCAACGGTGACGCGCGCCCTGCCTGCGAGGCGCTCTGCTACCTTGCGATGCGGCTCCTGGTGGACTATGCGCCGACGCTCTTCCAGATCCCGACGCTGCTGCACGAAGAGACCTGGCGAGAGCCGATCCTGCCGATGCTGAAGCCGTGCGTGCCCCGGACGCGACAACGGTCGTCACGAACATCATCGACTGGCTCCGGACGACCCCACACTGTCGGCGTTCCTGATCACCTCGGTGATGATCTACGACCTGTTCCGTTCGTCGACGAGTTCGCTGCCGTCGACGGTGCTTCCCGCGGCTACCTCGCGGCGGCTCGCCCGGAAACACGCAGGGCGAGCTACGCGCGGATCGCGGCCTCTGTGGTCGGCCGGTCTGGCTACTTTGAACATCCAAAGTAGTCAAGGCTGTGTCGTCGCGCCGGGGTTTCGTCGACGACCCGCCCGGCGGTGAGCGCGGTAGCCCCACGAGACGATGGCAGCGGCGATCGTCGGCACGACCGTCAGCGGAGGCATCCTGGAGGTCTCGCCGAGCACCCTCGACGAAACGCCGCGCGGAGTTCGCGCAGGGCGACGTGACGGGTCTGAGCACTCATCTGCTCGAACACCGGTAGAAGGAGCCAGCATCCGCAGAGGGTGCTGCGGACTTCCGCTGGCGGGAGCCGACCGCCGCCGAACTCGCGCCCGTCGCCGCTTCGATGGCCGACTGGAGCTGGGACCGGGTGGCCGCCTGCGGTGGCCCGGACCCACGACCGGCGAGGGATTGCGACCATGCGAACGTGATCAGAGCCACACCGGCCGGCAACCCCCGGCTTGCTCGGCGGCCTCACCCGGTTCCGGTGGGCACAACCTCGTTCGGGATGCGCCGGACGAGGGGTATCAGGCCGAACGGGATCCCTTTGGGCGAACGATCGGCGTGACCGGCTGGCTGGGTTCCGGGCCGTTGCTATGATGGCAGTTCACGGCGGTGGGGACCACGTAGGGCTGTGAGCGCAACGCCGCTGCCGGGCGCGGGTCGGCTTGCCGAGGGGGGAGGGGCACGCCGACCCGCGGGCTGGACGCTACACGAGGAGCAGTGGCCCGGCCTCGGCAACGTTGCCTTCTGTGGCGACGCTCTCCTGACCACCTCCCACATTCGCGGTTCTCGACTGGATATGGGACGTGGATCCGAAACGGACGGTGGATGAGTGAACGGCGAGGAAAGGTTCACGGACGGCAAAACTCTTGCGAGCAAACTATTTCCTGGAGACGCCGGCTCAGTCGGAGGGGCGTTCGGGCAGTCGACAGTTGGCTGTACGTAGTAGGGCGGCTACGGTCTGACAGGGGGCGCAGGCGGCGATGTGCCGACCGAGAAGCTCGCTGCGGCGACGGGGGAGCGCGCCGCGGACCCAGGCGCCCAGCTGCCGGCGTGGTTCGCGGCAGCGTGATGCGTCACTTTCGGGGACCTGGGCCTGCAGGTAGGCCTGGCGCAGGCCCTCTCGCGCGCGCTTGGCCAGTGCGGCCGCGCTGTTCGGCGACAGGTCGAGCAACAGGCCGGCGTCGGCGAGGGAGCTGCCTTCCACTTCAGTGCGCCAGAGCACCGTCCGCCAGCGCCGGGGCAGGCTCAGGAAGGCCGACCAGACGAGGCGCTCGTCCGCGCGGCCCAGCGGGAGAGGCGGCGTTGGACTGCTCCTGATGAAGCTGTCGGGAATCGTTTCCCAGAGCTCGATCGCCCCGCTCTTGCGGCGCCACCGCGACAGCAGGTTTCGCATCGTCACCACCAGGTACGGGCGCAGGTCCTCGCGGGGGCCGCCGCCCTTCTGCACGATGGCCATCACCCGCGTGAACGTCTCCGACACCAAGTCGTCCGGCTCGGCGGGGTGGTGTGTCCAGCCGGTCGCCATCCGCCGTAGTGGTTCGGCGTGCCGCCGGAACAGCAGCTCGCACGCGTGCGTGTCACCGGCGCGCAGGGCCGCGAGCAACACTTCGTCCGAAGGGGGATCCGTGGTCTCCATCACGTCCTCCGGGATGGCCTGACCGATCATGGATATCCGGTTCCGGCATTCTGCGTCCAGCTGGACACCGGAAGTAGCAGGGGCAGAACTGTGCGGTATCGGTCGGCGAGGTTGCGGGTATGTGGCCCTTGTGGCCTCACCCTCGTCGCCGCCGGGACTTGCCTCTGCCCACACGCGACGTATTCTTCGCGTGTCTCCAGCTAAACGTATTGAGTGTGTTGAGTCCAGCCGGAATTGTACGCGGCCGGGAGGGCAGATGGGGTCGGAAGTCTTCGTTCGGGCAGCCGGAATCGGCAGCACGGTGACCTACCTGGTTGCCGGGCAGGTCCTCCCCAGGCTGTGCCGACGTGGGGAAGTTGTCGGCGAGGCCGTGCCAGATGCCGAAACTGACGGCAACTGGATCCTCGTGCGCACCCACGGCTGCCCGGACGGCGCGGCTCCGGAGTGGGTACGGGAAAGTGACATCATCGATGTGGTGGCGCCCGGATGAGGGCGCGTGCACTGCCGCGCACAGTCGTTGTGATCGGACTGCTCGCGGCGTTCGCTGGGCCGTCAATGTGATCACTGGATGTAAAGTCTTGGCGAATTGTGGGTTTGCGGGCGGTAAGATGGCTTGCAGCTGATTCGTCCGCCGGACGCCTGGATCACTCCGCGCCTGAGTGGTAATTCACGATGATTCTGAAACAGCTTGCCGTCTGGAGGGGTGCGGGACAAGGTCAAGGGCGCCGCGGCGAGCAGCCCGGTCTCCGGCGCGCGGCCGGCGAGGCTCCGGACGACGTGCCGTGCACGGACCGGTCGGCCGGCTGGGGTGTGCGCGTTCTGCGCCTGCTCCCGCAGACGCCGGCACTCCCTATCGACAGGAATGGCCGAGCCCGCCTCAACGCTGCGTCGCAGTGCACCTGCACCGCCAGTTCCGGCCTGGGGTCAGACGCCAGCATGGGCGAGCGTAACCTTGTCGTCACGCATTTCCACCACACCGGCCGCATTGCCGGGAGCGTTGACCAGCAACCCCACGAGGTCCTCTGCGATCCTGCGCGCGGCATCTTCGGTGTCGACGCTGGTAAAAGTGGACTCCGCGGGACCGAGTCCGTGCACCGTGCCGTCGACGGCCGGCAGCAGCAACTTCACGCTGAAGTTTTCCGTATGACCGCGCGGGACTCCATGGAGACCCTTTTCCTAGCGGACCCCGACGACCTTGTCCGCGCGTTGCCGGCCCTGGGTGACCCGAATCCACAATCGTGAGGAAACCATGTACACATCGTGACAGTGTCGTTCCCCGGGTCCGGTAGCGACACGTCCGCGCCTCACGTGACAACGGCTGAGCCAGGTGTCGGGCCGACTGAACTCCCCCTGCGGGTGGCTGACTGGGCGGCACCTTCCCCGATCTCCCCGTCGATACGCATCCCCGTGCGCCCCGCGGTGATCCGCTGCCGGCGCTGGAAATTCACCGCGCTTCGTACTTCCCTCAACCGGCTCAGCGCTGTGGTCCTGGCCAATCCGTCCGCGGCGGGAAGATCCGGCGCGAACACGTCGCCGGTGCCGGTGAGCACGATCGCCCGGTCCGGGCCGATGTAGGCGAGCGCGGCGCCCAACCGGTCCAGCAGTTCGCGGTTCAATGAGCCTGACGGCGCCGGCCGGACGCGGACCACGACCACTCCCCGCGAATACTGAAGCTCGAGCACGGTGTCCTCCTCGACACGGGAATGGTGCCCGGAAAGTCGAATATGTGGAGCATAGAGGCGATGTCGGCCCCCGCTCCGTCTCACATTGAGACCGCCGCTTCCGGACCGGTGATCGAGTCCGGGGACGCGCGTCGCTCAGCCCTGGCGTGACCCTCGCGGGGGAGAAGACTCCCCGATGGGGGTGATCGACTCCCTTGTCTGCTCCGGGGAGCCGCTCGGGGTTGGTCAGCGGCAACTGGGCTGCTGTCCTCGCCTGACCCCGGGGCCGAACGCCAACAGCAACGGCTGCCGAAGCCTTGGGCCGTTGTCGGACGCCTGTCACCGCGTGGTGCCCGTCGGCCCGCGCGACGTCGGCGGTCGCGGCGCGGCCGATGACGAGCCGGCCGGTGGGTGGCAGGTGCGCCTGCGCGAGCACTGCTTGGCCCACTTCGCGCAGCTCGGGCCGGGGTCCAGCCCCGCTTCGGCGGCGAGCGTCTCGAGCGCAGTGCCATCGACACCGCCGAGCGCTGCCTGTCCGGGTGCCGGCACGATGCCTGACGTCTACCCGATGCGACGCGCGGCTTGCCCGTGGCGCCGGACCAGGCGTGGCGATGAGCGCGTCCAGCCGGAACGCCGTCAGGATCTTGACCCGAGCCAAGCCGGGTGTTGGGCACGAAGGACATCGCTCGATTGCTTCGAGCGGTATGCCGGTGCGAGAGAGCGGTCGGCGCGGCCGCGAGTGCTCGGTTCAGCTGTTGTCAGGCTTGGCGGCCGATTCCCCTGCGGACTCGGGCTCCGGTTCAACGGCGGGCGCGGTCGGCTCCGCGGCCTTGAACGCGGCGTAGATCTCTTTGGGAATCCGGCCCCGCTCGGCGATCCCGTATCCGTTGGCTTGTGCCCAGGCGCGGACTTCCTGGTTGCGCTCGCGTTGTGCCGCCCCCGTCGAGCTGCTCCGGTTCCCCGCCGTCGACTGGCCGACGGTCACCTTGATCCGGCGCCCGCCGGTGCGCCGGCCTGCTTCGATGTATCGAGCGAACTCGTCGCGCAGCGCCGCAGCGTTCTCGTCGGACAGGTCGATCTCGTAGGAGACGCCGTCGAGGGCGAACGGCACCGTCTGCGTTGCGGCCCCGCCGTCGAGGTCGTCGACGACTTCAATGAGGACTCTCTGTGCCATGGGAGCGCCTTTCGCCGGGGAGGGTGATCGTCGAAACCGTGACCGCGGGGCGCTCGGTGTTCTGGCCTCACAGTCCGGCGAGGTCGTGGATCCCTGCGCAAGCGGCGGCGAGGTATCCGTGGGCCGTCAGCAGTTCGGTGTGGCTGTTGGCGGATGGGCTGAGGCGAAGGCGCGATTTCGGTTATCAGTGACAGGGTGCCGCCGGGATCGGGGGCGACGGCCACGGCCGGAGTGTCGGCGGTCATCAATCCCTTCCGTTCGTCGGCCCGGCGTGAGGCAATATTAGCTCGTAGATCGCCCGGGTAGCGTCCGTGTAGTATCTGAGGGTGCGGTCTCCGCAGGTGAACACGCGAATACCATCTGGTCGAGTTACCCCGGGCGGGGTAGCATTCGGACGTTATTGCCTGTAAAGTTACTCGTCCGTCGGACGTGCATAATTGCGACAAGGTCGCTACCGGAAACGTTCGTCCTTGTTCTCGGTTGGACTGACCCCGGCTGGTTGATCCAGGTCGAGTGAGAGTCATACTGCCGCTGGCGTAGCCCGCTCGGCGGACTGAAGGCCGACAACGCGAATCGGTCGTGGCGGACAAAGAACTCGAGATCGATGCGGTGCGGGATCCGGAACGCCTACCTCACGCCCACGGCAAGGCCGTGGCGCAGCGGCTACGTCGAGTCGTTCGACAGCCGCATCCGCGAAGAATGCCTGAACATCAACATCTCCCTCGGCTACCAGCCGACGGCGGTCTGCGCTGCCGGCTGCACCCACCGATGAAAGTGCGACTCGCAGTAACCAAGACGTGGCCCGATCGGACGGTCAACACGGGACAACCCATTGGCGCGCTATCCGTTGCCGGTGAGGTTCCGTCGCATGAACACCTGCGGGTGGCCGTCGCGGCTGCCAGTGAGGTCGCGAAGCTTGACGAAGCCTGCGCGTTCGAACATCGAGACCGTGCCCACCGAAGCCATCGTGCGGCTGAGCTTGTCGCCGCGATTGTCAACTGGGTACCCCTCGACAGTGGATGCACCGTGCCGGGAAGCGTGCTCAACTGCTTCGGCCAGGAGCGTCGTTGCGACCCCGCGACCGCCGTGCTCGGGCTGGACGCGGAAGCACCAGATCACCCACGCAGACTGGTCATCCACTTCGCCATACCTCTTCGAGGTGGCGAACTCGTGCAGATCCGCCTTCGGTGCCACGCCCACCCAGCCAACGGCGGTCGCGCCGTCGTAGGCCAACAGGCCCGGGGAATACGGCAACGCATGGCACAGCGACTCGGCCGCGGCGGCGCGCTGCTCACCAACGAGCCGGCTGAAGTCGCCAGGTGCCAGGCGATAGCTCAGGCACCAACATCCCTTCGCATTCGCCCGCTTGGGCGCCAGGATGCCGGCGACCCCCGGAAATCGGTCGCCCGTCGCAGGGTGCACCACATAGGTCACAGCGACAAAGCTACACATCCAGGCCGACAACCAACAGCCGGTCACGATCTAAGTTCTCGATTCGGATGGAGCGTGTCTCGTGAGCGCAAGGTCCATTTTGGACATGCGCCGTGGCGAACGGCGCGCAAGGGTTGCGCGCATTGGTGATCGGTCGAGCCCAGCCTCGTCGCTCGATGCCCACCCGGGGCGTCCTTGGCGGCAGCCGTCGCTCGGCAGCTTCGAGCCAAGCTCAACCCGTTCGGGGTCCCCCACGCGGGTTCGCTCCGCTGGGAGTTGAGCCGGGCGAACCGGGCTCGGTCCCGCAGAATGGTCGCATGAGCCGAGCGGGATTGACGGCGGAACGGGAGCACGTCGGTGCGACTGCTCGACGCACGCGACGGGTGCTGTACGGAGCGGGTTTGGGTGCGTTGCTCGCGGCCGCGGCGTGGGTGATGTCATGGGCGGTGATGCACGTCTGAAGCCGCGACTTGCCGGCGGCCGCCACATCCGATCTGCTTCGGCGTCACTCGGCTCCCTCACGTGGGGTGCACGATTTGCCGTAACCCGGCTGCTACCCGACGATCTCGGTGCACCGCGCGCACCAAGTACATCGGCGTGCGGGTGAACGGGAAAGGAAGTCGGTATGGGCCAGCAACTGAAGGACGGGCTCGGGCAGGCGTGGAACCTGGTGGCCACGTTCGTTCCGAAACTCGTGGGATTCTTGATCATCCTGCTGATCGGCTGGCTGATCGCGAAGGCGATTTCGAAAGCGCTGGGGCTGGTCCTCGGCAAAGTCGGGTTCGGGAAACTGGTCGAGAAGACCGGTCTTTCCGGGAACGTCGGCAGTCAGAAGATCGACGCGGCGGGGATCCTCGTCAAATTGGTGTACTACTTCATCCTGCTGATCGCGTTGCAGCTGGCGTTCGGGGTGTTCGGGCCGACGAACCCGGTGAGCCAGCTGCTCAACGACATCATCGCGTTCCTGCCGCGGATCGTGGTGGCGCTGGTGCTGGTCGTGGTAGCGGCGGCGGTCGCGAAGGTCGTGCGGGACGTGGTGGCGTCGGCGTTGTCGGGGCGGGGTGCGGCGCGTCCGTTGTCGATGGCGGCGTACTGGCTGATCATGGCGTTCGGCATCATCGCGGCGCTGGGCCAGGTGAACATCGCGACGGCGATCACGGGCCCGGTCCTGATCGCGGTGCTGGCGACGATCGGCGGCGTGATCGTGGTCGGTTTCGGCGGTGGTCTGATCAAGCCGGCCCAGGACCGCTGGCAGGGCTGGCTCGCGAACCTGCAGAGCCAGACCGGTCGCCGGGACGCGGCGAACAGCCCGGCCGTCCCGAACGGCGCGGACGCGCCGACCCCGCCGGTTGAAACGCCGTACGCCAGCCACCCAGACAGGGGGCAGTACGCCAACCGGTGACGTTCTCGTGGTCGGCCCGGCGGGCGAGCGCCGGGCCGGTTTCACTTGGTGCGTTCAACTCGATCCAGACCGCAGCACGCTGGGCCGTTGTCGGCGCCCGGTCGTGTCATGGTGCGGCGCGGTCGACCGGCCCCAGGAGGTTGGCGCAGCTGAACGCTGCGTCGGCCGTGCCGGACAGTCGGACTGTCCAATTGCTCGGCGAAAATCGTTCGCCCGCGACCGCCGCTACCACGGATCGGCGCACCCGCGCCGACTCCCGACCGCATTGCGGGCAGGCTGCAGTGGTCGCCACCGGTCAGGTGTGCAATGCGGCAGCAATGCAGGATCGCATGCCCCGAACAGCCGACAGAAAGCCACGGCAGGCTAGAAGCACGTTCAAGCCAGGTCCAGGCTACGCGGTCTCGCTGATGTCGCCGCG
The DNA here is from genome assembly GCF_010550475.1 of Amycolatopsis sp. SID8362. Lineage (NCBI taxonomy): Bacteria > Bacillati > Actinomycetota > Actinomycetes > Pseudonocardiales > Pseudonocardiaceae > Amycolatopsis > Amycolatopsis sp. SID8362. The sequence continues at coordinate 22,874 of NZ_JAAGNB010000135.1, read as the reverse complement.
AACTCGCCGGATCTTCTCGATCGCACGCAGAGCCGCCGAGTCCGGGATGTCGATGTCGCGCACGCCGTGGATCGCTGCTTCGGCGCCGCTGTCGAACAGCGGGACCGGCGACCGGTAGTTCACCACAGACTGTGCCGTTTCCGGACTGATTTGACCGGAAAAGACCGCCAGCCGCAGCGCCAGGAGTTCGTCACCGTCGTGGCAGCCTGCCCAGCCGGCACAAATGCGCCTGCGAGCGTCCGCACCGTCGTTCTGGTGACATTGGAACAGGCCGCCTGGCTGCAATCCCGTTTCGGCATCGTAGCGAGGAAGCTTCGCGTACTCGCTCGCGTGCCAGACGCCAGAGGGGGCATCACGCCGATAAGGGCAAGAAGCACACGGCCTCGGCACAGGAGGCCCGATCTGCTGATCGTCCACGGTCAGACTCCGCATCACAGGCGCACCGACGGGCTCGCGCGCACTTCCAGTTGCCTCCGGGCAGTGTCCCACCGCAGCGTTGATCACGACTGTCCGGGTGATGTGTGGGGACGCGAACCGGCTGTGGGTCGCCACCTGCGCGGAGGCAGACCGATTGTGAGGGTTAGCTCTTCTGGCGTATCTCCGACGGGCCCTGCGTCACGGCGGAAGACCAGGTCCGTCGCACGGTGGGCGTCCAGCAGGACGGGGCGACCATGACGTGAAAGGTCAGGCGGTGAGCGGTAGAGATGATGTCGGTGCGGCCGACTGTGTACGGAGGGGACTTCGTCGCCGTTGGCGGGTCGCGAGTATCACCAGCGGCTGGCGGTTCCCGAGGGACTGGGCCGTGCCCGAAGTGGACGATGTGTGCCGCTCGGCCCCTGTTCGCGGCGACCTGATCGGAGCGCTGGCCAAGCTGGGCCGGGCGCGAGCGCACACGGGTGCCGGGCTGGACGAGACACTGCAAGACGTCGCCGCGCTGCACGCGGTCCTGGAACGCGGATCAGACCCCGATGGGTTGATCTCCGCCGACCCCGACGCTGTGCCGCCGGCCATGCTCCGGGCCGCCGAGGCGGGCTGGGCGGACGTCGCGACCACCGCTTCCGAGACGGCGACCACGGAACCCTTGACCGGCCTGGCGACGGAGGAGTACCTCCGCGCCCGGCTGGTCGAGGTGTACCGGCAGGCCGCGCGCGGCAAGGGTGACGTGGCGCCGACGCGGGTGCTGCTGGTGATCGGAATCGATCTCTCCCGCGTCGCGCGCCGGTACCGGCCGATGGCCATGGTCCTGGTCGCCGATGTCGTCCGCACTGTCTTCGACGATGGGGAGACTGCCGCGGTACTCGATTGGTCGACGGCAGTGGTCCTTGCCGAGCAGGACGCGGACTTGGGGTGCCGCATCAGGTGCGTCCGCCGGCAGATCGCCGATCGGTTGTCGGGTGATCCGCAGCTCGCGGTCGCGGCTCACACCGAAATCCGGTTGCATCGCTTGCCCGACACTTGGGCGGGGGCGCACGACCTGCTGCGCATCGTCGGACAAGGGGAAGTGCCGAGATGCCGCAGGCGGTGATCTGCGGTGAGGCCGGGGATCCCGGCGGGCATGGGTCGGCGTCACGCGACCAAGGTGGCACGCAGCAACGTGCTCGCGTTCCCGTCCACGCAGGAGGGTTTAGGGCTGGCCGCGATGGAGGCCCTCGCCGCAGGGGTGCCGTGGTGACCCGCGACTGCCCGATGCTGCACGAGGTCTTCGGCGGGCCGCGAGGTTCCCCAGCGGTTTGTCACGGAGAGGTGCCGACCAGATCTCGGTACCGGCCCAGCGCGCATCGAGCGGTGCGTCTTGGCGAGGGGCAGGTCCGCGGAGGGCGGCGTGTCGGAGCCGAAGTCGCGCCACGTCCCGGCGGCGCCGGCCAGTACGGACGAGTGTCGCGTTTTCCACCACGCGGGCGGCCGCTGTGCGCGGAGGGTGCCTGCCAGTAAAGTCGCGCCAATGGGGGTTTTGTTCGTGCCGTATCCGGCGAGGGGGCATGTCGGTCCGTTCCTGGCCGTCGCGGCGGAGCTCGCGCGGCGGGGGGAGCGAGCGCGAATGGTGGTGCCTCCGGGGTATGAGCCAGCCGTGCGCGCCGCCGGCGTCGTACCGGTGGTGGCCGGATCGGACCGTGGTGCGCGGGTGCCGGCCGGCTGGGGGCCTGCCGATCTGGCGGACCGCGTCCGTGCGACGACCGAACGCCGCCGCACCGCCCGTTCGGTGCGCGAAGCGTGTACACGGGAGTTTGCGGAGCACCGGCCTGCTCTCGCGGTCGTGGACCCCCATGCGCGCTGGACCCGGGCGCTGCCCGCTCGGCGCTCCGCGTGGCTGTGGACGACGTCGCCGGGCGTGCCGGCCGGGGACACGCCGATGCTCGTGAACGGTCTTCCGCAGCTCCGGCCATGTGGACTGCCGAGTGGCCGGATCCGGTTCATCGGGCCGCTGCTGGGCGGACTGCGGGCGACCGTCCCAGGCTTCCCGTTCGACCGGCTGGCGGGCCGTCGGGTGCTCGTCGGCTCCTTCGGCACGGTCTTCGCCCGGCGGCCGCAGTGGTTGCGTGCCCTCGCCGAGGCGTTTCGAGGCAGTGACTGGACACTCGTGCTCGCCACGGGGTCCGTGCCCGTCACGGCGCTGGGGCCGCTGCCCGGCAACGTCCTGGCCTGCCCGTTCGTCCCGCAGCAGGATCTGCTCCGGCACGCCGACGCCCTGCTGACGCACGGCGGCATGAATTCGGTGCTCGAGGCGGCGCACGCGGGCGTGCCGATGCTGGTACGGCCGCGAAGCCGGGAACAGCGCCGGACCGCGCTCCGGGTGGCCGAGCTGGGGGCCGGCGCCGTGCTCGAGCGGGTGGGTGCGCTGCGAGCCGGGCTCGAGCGGCTGGTCGGGCACGCGGATACCGCCGACCGGGTGCGGGAATTCAGCATGCTGGTCCGGGCGGCGCCGGCCGTCGCCGAGGCAGCCGATCAGCTCCTCCAGCTGGCCCATCCTCGTCGGATGGGCTGAAGGTGAAGCCGTCGGTGCCGCTGACCCGATAGGGTCGACCGCACGCCTTGAGGGAGGGACGCGTGACCGAAGAGTCGGCTCCGCCGTGGACACTGCCCCGCAAACCGTTGTGCGTGAACCGGGTCACCGAAATCGACGAGCTGTCGTCGGCGCAAGTGCGAGCGTTCGCGAACGGGCAACCGATGCTGGTCCAGCTCGCCGGGCCGCGGGGGATCGGGAAGACCACCCTGGCCGTCGAGCTGGCATATCGGTTCGCGGACGACTACCCGGACGGCGGGGTTTTCCTCGACGCACGCGGCTCGGATCCGCAAGGCGTGGTGCCGGCCGAGGATCTGGCCCGGCAGCTGCTGAGCCAGCTGGGCACGCCCGCGCAGCACATTCCGGGAGCGCCCGAGGATCGGCTGGCGACGGCGCGCGGCGCGGTTGCGGGCAAGCGGCTCATCGTGGTCGTCGACGACGTGAAGCTGCTGGCGCAGCTGGACGGTCTTTTCGGTGATGTGTCCCGAAGCGCGATCGTCGTCACCAGCCGCAGCCGGCTCGAAGCGCTCGCCAGCCGGCAGCAGTTCCTGCGATTCGACCTTCCGGTGTTCGACGTCGACGCGACCGCGAAGCTGATCGAGGCGATCGCCCCGCCGGCGTTCGCCGTGCCGCTCGCGGTCGTGAGTGGTCTGCGCGCCAAGTGCGCCGGGCTGCCGCTGGCGCTCGCCGCCGGGGCCGGCCGGATCACCAGTGGCGAAGACGATCCGGCCGACTTCGTCGCCGGGTTGCGGCTGGCCGACCTCGAGCAGGACGGCGAACTTTCGGTCGAAGGCGTCTTCGACGCCATCTACTGCGACCTGCCCGCCGTGGAACAGGCCGACTACCGGCTGCTGGCGCTCATTCCCGGTCCCGACTTCGGAGTCGGCGTGGCGGCCGCGGTACTGGGGTGTCCCGACCGGGAGGCGCGCCGCCGGGTCGCCCAGCTGGTCCGGAAGTACCTGCTGATTTCGTCCGGTTCCGGGCGCCACCGGTTCCACGACCTGATCCGTGAACACGCGGCCGGGATCGCCTGGGCCAAGTCGCCCGGCGCGGCCCAGGATGTGGTGGAGCGGGCGACCCGCTGGCTCGCACACCGCGCCGTGGCGCTCGACCGCGCCTACGCGCGCCGCCCGGTGCCGGTGGGCAGCGAAACCCTCTACGAGTCGATCGCCGCGGCACACGACGGGGCCACCGCCGCCGCACGGGAGTTCGACGTCGAGTGGCCGAACCTCGTCGCCGCGGCCCGGAGCTGCGCGGATCTGGGGTGGCCGGACCTGGCGATCGCCGTCCCTGCCGCCCTCTACTCGTTCGCTTACCAGACCCGGCGGTCCGGTGATTTGACCGGTCTGTACCAGCGGGCGCTGGACCTGGCGGAGACAGCGCCGGTGAAGTGGCAGCTTCACCGGGATCTCGCCGGGCTGCACGAACAGCTCGGCGACGGCGAAGAAGTGGTCGGGTTCGCCCGGGCGGCCGCAGCCGACGGCTACGAGCCGGGCATGTCCAGTGCGTTCGAATGGGAAGGCCTGGGGCACGAGCAGTGCGGCAGGCTCCCGGCAGCCAAGGCGGCGTTCCGGGAGGCCATCGCCTGGATTCCCTCGATCGGTGATCCGGTGCACGAGGAACGCTCGGCCGCGCTGCTGCGGATGCACTTCAGCCGTGTTGCCCTGAAGGAAGGCGAAGCCGCGGAAGCCGAGCCCGAGCTGGTCACCGCGGCCGCCTACTTCGCGGCGCCGCCGGAGGACGCCCCGAACCTGGCGCGCTGCGAAGCGCTTCTTGGCGACATCGCCCGAGGCCGAGAGGACAACCGGGCCGCCGAGACCCGTTGGTCGAGGGCGTGCGCGGCCTACGAAAGCGTCTCCATGGCAGGTGCCGCCGCGGAGGTGCTCGGCAAACTGGCAGCACTCGCCGACAGCGAAGGACGTCTCGATGATGCCCGCGCATACCGGGCGCGCGCGAAACAGCTGCGAGAAGACCCTCAGTCCACCTGAACCCGCACCACAACGACTCGCTCGTCCAGCTCGAGCTGCACGGACGGGCCGAGGCCGGCCGGGTCGAGGCCGGCGGCGGACCAGGCGAACGGGACCGAGGCAAGCGCCTCTGGGGCAACATCGGCAGCACGGAGCGTCAGCGTGGTGCCGTCGCGCATGCGGACCGAGACGGCGTCTTCGTTGAGGACGGCGCTTAGAGTGCAACGGGGATGGCGGGTGAAGACGGTGTGGTGCCAGTGCGCCGGGTCTCGTCCCGGGTCCTCGGCCCGGCACGTCAGAACGGCCGCGGTGGTGCGCAGCGTCCTGATCGGATAGTCGATCCAGCAGCTGATGTGGGTGTCGGCCGCAGTGCTGGGCCGGACGCCGTGCGCCGGGCGCTGGACCTCGGCCGGACGCCGTGACATGCGGATGATGCGGTGTGCGGCGTCGCACTCGTGGGTCACGAGGTGCGCCCGGGACGACGGGCCGGAAAGTGCGATGCCGGTCGAGGACACCGGGACGACAGCCGGTTCGCCGGCAGGTTCCGCGAGGTCGAGCAGGGAGTAGAAGCTCTTTCTCAGCAGCGCGAGCGACTCGCCCGGCACGGACGTCACCAGGTCGGCCACCGGCGCGAATCGCCCGGTAGCACGTGATTCCACGGCGGCGGAGATCGCGGGCGCATACGGGCCGTGGACCGGCAACCGGCCGGCCGTGTCGCCCAGGACGGAGATCGGGGTCGACGGCGGCACGTCGTCGAACGCGCCGAGCAGCGTCGGCCGCCCGAGGGCCGCGGCGTACCCGGTGACCGAGCCGTGGTCGCCGATGACGAGGTCGGCGGCCACGAGTCCGGCGCGCCACCCGTCGAGCTCGTCGAGCACCAGCATGCCGGACCGGAGGCAGTCGGCGTACCACTGGCGCACGGCGCCGCGGCCGTGCCCGTGGCTGATGTTCGGGTGCAGCACGAGCGCGACGACGTAGCGGTCCGGGGAAAGCTCGGCGACCAGCTCGCGGGGGAGTTGCGGCCGGCTGCCCAGCAGTGATGGTGACGACCAGGTGGAGGTCAGGACGACGAGCGTCCGGTCGCCCACGCCCAGCGCGCTCCGATACCGGTCACGGAAAGGAACGCTGGCGGTGAGCCGATCGAAGCACGGATCCCCCGCGACAACGGCGACTTCGGCTGCCGCGGGGATTTCGGCCTCGAGCCGGCGGAGCTGGTCGGCGTGGGAGAGCACGAAGGCGTCCGCGATCGGACGCCCGGCGCGGAGAAGCCATTCGGGTGAAAAGCCGAAAGCTCTGCTCTCTGCTCTCTGCTCTCTGCTCTCTGCTCTCTGCTCTCTGCTCTCTGCTCTCTGCTCTCTGCTCTCTGCTCTCTGCTCTCCGCTCTCCGCTCTCTGCTCTCCGCTCTCCGCTCTCCGCTCTCCGCGGAGGATATTTAGTGTATCCAATTCCGTGGGAAAGAATTGCGCGCCGCGCCGGTATATCGGTCAGGTCGCCGTGGTGGCTGGCGCTGATGGCGAGATCGAAAGGCGTTCGTGTTGCCTGTTCCCAGGGAATCGTGATGAATTCTGTTCCGGTCAGTGCCGCCGCGAGTCCGTCGCGGAACGGATCGGCGTCGATGTCGGTGAACACCAGCTGAACCCGTGAGTCGTTTTCGAACGCTGGTGTGACATCGAGCAACCGGTTCAGAGTGGCCACGTTGTGCGCGACCAGAAGCACACTCCGTTGTGGACGGACGGTTGTCCAGCGCGCCGCGTGGACGCCGATGGGTACCGAGACGTGGGGCCCGCTGGTCACTCTGTGCACCCCGTCATCTGCGTCGTCCTGCTCGTCGCCCCGATCGTAGCCGATCAGACCGCGTGGTCCAGGTGTTGCGCAGCGCACAGGGTTGATCGGCTCATCGCAGAGCGACAGCGACGGGCGGCGTGCGGCGTGCGGGTCAGTCAGTGACCGGGGTGTGTGGTCGGCCCGCCCGTGGGGTGAGTGGGAGCCGGGTCGGGATGGTCGGCGGACGGGTGCGACTGGCCATCGTGGTCCCGTCCGTGGTCCGCCGACGAGGTGCCGGTCACCGCGACGTCGGGGTGGCCGGGCTGGTCGGCCAGCAGTTGGGTGCAGTAGGCGTCGACCTTTTCCCTGCCACCCGCGGTCGTGATCAGGAAGCTGAACGCCGGGTTCTCCAGGGCTTTGCCGTGCTCGGCGCCGGCACCGGAGGTGTAGGCGTGGCACAGCCCCACGGGCGACGGCGACGGCGACGCCGATGAGGCGTCATGGGCGCGGCTTTTGTCGGTGCTGGGCAGGTGACTGTCCGAGGGTGCGCTCGCCGGGGTGTCGGAAACGCTGGAGCCCGCCGGGGAGTTCCCGTGCAGCGGGCTGGGCAGAACGCCGGTCGCGGCGGCCGCCACGACGCCGGTGGCCGTCACGGCCCCGGCCGCGACGAGCGCCGCGACCTTCGCCGTGAGCAGCTTCGCCAGCAAGCTCTTGATCATCGAGGGTCTCCGTAGCTGGGGGATCGGGGCGAGACGAGCGTCGCGAAACGCCGTGAGCGCAGCGTGTTCGCCGGCCAGTTCGCCGTCGCGTGCGGGGGCGGCCGCGGCGGCGAGCAGGTCGGTCAACGCGTGCCTGCCGGTGGCCGGGGCGTCGTCAAGCAGGTGCTCAGCGGTGCGCCGGTCGAGGCGTCGACTCCGGTTCATCCTCATCTCACCTCCTTCAGCGCCGAAGTCCTCAGTTGTGTCACACCCGCTGACCTGCGGATTACCGACGCGTCCCCGGCCGGAGAGCTGGGCTGGTCGAGGTACTCGGCCAGCTTGCGCAGCCCGCGGTAGGCCGCGGTGCGCACCGCTCCGGGGCGCTTGCCCAGTACCTTCGCCGCGGCGGCAGCGTCCAGCCCTATGACCGCTCGCAACAGCACCGCCTCGGCCTGGTCACGGGGCAGCTTGGAGATCAACGCCAGTGCCGCGTCGGTGCCGATCGCGGCCATCGCCGACCCGGCGGTGTCCTCACGGGCGGGCAGCGAGGCCAGTTGCTCCACGTCGTCCGTGCCGACCGGCCGTCTTCGCCGGTGGCGCAGGAAATCCAGGGCCCGGTGCCGGGCGATGGTCGCCGCCCAGCCGCGAAACCCGTCCAGGTCACCACGGAAGGTTCCCAGATCGCGCGCGATCTGCAGCCACGCCTCCGACGCGATGTCCTCGGCGTCCATGCCCACCAGGACGCGCAGGTAGCGCAGCAGGCCCGGCTGGACGGCCCGGTACAGCACGCGAAACGAGTCGTCGTCGCCGTGCTGTGCGGACCGCAACGCAGCCGAGGGGTCTGCACCCTCCACGGTCCATGATGTCCGTCGTTCCGGGTGTTCGTCCGGAACGTCCTGTCCTTCACCGCCGGGGCGGACCGACACGTGTACCTCACCACCTTCGTCAAACCCGCCCCCGCGTGTATGACCGCGACATCATCGTCCACAAGGGCCCCGCGGCGGAACCCCCCGCCCGGCTCAGGCGGTCCGGCCGGCCCCGTTCCGGCTTCCTCGCGGACGTGCGCCGTTACCCGGCGGATCTGGAATGCTCCGTCGGTATGACTCAGAATTGGGTGACGTTCCTGATCGCGTCGCTGACCGCGGTCACCGGATTGGCCGGTGCGATCGGCGGGCAGCTCGTGGCTTCGAGCCGTGCGGTCAAGCTCGCGCGGCTCGAACGCGTGGGTCGGCTCGAAGACCAGGTTCGAGAGGAACGACGGACCTCCTATGCTCGCTTCCTGGTCGCGACACGGCTGGTCCCTCCGGCCGCGAAATCTGCGGATCCCGCAGTCGCCGATCCCGCGCTCTCCGCGCTTCGTGAGGCTGCTGCGTACGTCGAGCTGGCCGGTCCTGCGGGCTTCGAGGGGCTGCTGTCACGCGTGCTCGACTCTGCTGACCGATGGGTGATGCTGGCAGGGCGTCAAGGGCCGACATCGCCCGATGCCCAAGCGGCCGGGGCGGAGTACCAGGGTGCCTCGCTCGAATTACGTTCGCGGATGCTCGCCGCGCTCGGTCGATGACGCGTGCGCGAGGGGCGGGTGAGGAGTCCCTCGAGGTGGTTCCAGGCTGGCGGTGCTAGCCTGAGACGACCGGTCATATTGATCTCTCGGACCCACGAGCCAATTTCCACGATCGACAGTCCACTGTGTTCACCGCTTCGACGGTGGACCGGAACGGAGAAGAACCATGTCCACGACATACCGCGCCTTCGAAGCCGTCGGCACCCGCGGTCTCCGGCTGGTCGAGCGCGACCTGGTCGAGCCCGGGCCTGGGCACGTGAGGATTCGCGTCGAGGCCTGCGGTGTCTGCCACAGCGACGTGCTCGCCGTGGAGGGCATGCGCCCCGATCCGGCCGTGCCCGTCGTACCCGGGCACGAGATCGTCGGCGTGATCGACGCCGTCGGCGCCGGTGTCACTGCCTGGGCACCCGGGGAGCGCGTCGGCGTCGGTTTCCTCGGTGGCCAATGCGGTGAGTGCGAACCATGCCGCCGCGGCGACTTCGTGAACTGCCTCGATCAGCCGCAGACCGGCACGTCCGTCGACGGCGGATATGCCGAGGTCGTCCACGCTCGTGCCAGTGGTCTCGTGCGCATCCCCGACGGGCTCTCCGCGGTCGAGGCCGCGCCGCTGCTGTGCGCGGGACTGACCACCTTCACCGCCCTGGGAAAGGGCGCGGCCAGGCCCGGGGCGCTCGTGGCGGTCCAGGGGATCGGCGGCCTCGGGCACCTCGGTCTCCAGTACGCACGCAGTCTCGGCTACCGCGTCGTCGCCATCGCGCGCGGTGCCGAGAAGCGGCAGCTCGCCGTCGACCTGGGTGCCGGCGAGTACATCGACAGCACGGAGGTGGACCCGGGGGAGGCTCTGCGGGGACTGGGCGGAGCCGCGCTCATCATCGCGACCGCCGCCAGTGGTTCGTCCATGAGCCCGCTGGTGTCCGGCCTGGCTCCGGGCGGGAAGCTGGTGGTGGTCGGCGCCGCGCCGGATCCGTTGACGGTCAGCACGGTCGACCTGATCTTCGGTTCGCGCACCATCGCGGGCAGCCTCACCGGGTCCTCCATCGAGAACGAGGACAACCTCGCGTTCAGTGTGGCGCACGGCATTCGCCCGCAGGTCGAGGTCATGCCCTTCGGCCGCGCGCGGGAAGCGTACGAGCGGATGCTCAGCGGTGCTGCCCGGTTCCGGGTGGTTCTCGACCTGAGCGCCTGACGGCTGGTTCCCGCGCGGCGGCCGGGCGAGGCCGCCGGTGTGCACGACATCGCAACCTGTGCGGTCCCGTGCCCGTCAGCCGGGCGGCGGCAGGGCGAGCACAGTCGAGTTGCGCAGCCGGTGCAGCAGGAAGGCGGTGCCGAGGCGGGTGCGGCCGAACCCCTCCAGGGGGTTGAACCCGAGGGCGGCGGAGATCGTCTGGAGTCGGCTGTGGAGCGTGCTGTGGTGGATGTTGAGCAGGCGCGCGGCCTCGCGGACGGACTGCGTCGTGACGATCGCGCTCACCGTCTCGATGCCCCAGGCATGCTGCGCGACCTTGTCGAGAGCGTTGGCGTCGCCGTGATGGGCGTCGTCGCCCGCCTCGGCGAGCAGTTCGACGAGCCCGCTGTAGGTGTCGGCGAGGATCATCGGCTCCTCCGGCGGTACGCAGAGGCGCAGCGCGACCACCGCGGTCCGGAACGAGCGATCCAGCGCGTCGATGGTCGCGGGCACCCCGATCCCGCACGGCGAGGCCGTGAACGGCTCATACCCCTCCGGTACGACGACCGCGTGGATCGGACCCGACGGAGTGCCGATGACGTCCTCGGGACCGGCCGGTCGGCCGTGCCAGACCGCGAACAGCGGAGCGGCGACGACGCGGTAGCGGTGGGTCGCGACGAGGCCGAGCGCACTCGCGGCGGCGAGTCGCTCGTCCGGTGTAGTCGCGCGCTCGGTGAGCACTCCGAGGTGGCGGCGGTTGTCAACCTCGCGCACCCCACGTCCGTAGCGGATCCTGATGGCCAGTGCCAGCCGCTCCAGGATGATGGCGTCGTTGGGCATCGGTTTGCCCTCGCGTTCGAGCCAAACCGCGATCCCATCGGAGAGCTCCGCGGTCGCGTCGGCGCACCGATGGGGGACAGGCTCGTGTGCGAGCTCGCCTTTCTGCGTGACCCGCATGGTGCGCGGCGGGTCGTCGCGCCGGAAGCCTGCCGTGCAGCCGGCGAGCGAGGCCGCTGCCGACAGCAGTGCGCGGGTGTTGACGTTGCCGACGATCAGCTCGTCGAAGCACGCGATGACGCGTAGCCCCAGACTCGCGCTGGGGTCGAGGCGGGCGATCCGGCCCAGGAGCTCCTGCATCTCAGTCCGCCAGTCAGTCCGCCAGGATCTTCTCGACCCAGGTGTTGCGGGCCCGGATCATCGACCGGCCCACGTTGGTGTGCGGCGCGAAGATGTCGCAGGCGTGGAAGGCGCCCGCCCACACGTGCAGCTCGGCGTCGCCACCGGCGCGCCAGATCCGGTCGGCGTACTCGATCGCCTCGTCGCGGAAGATTTCCGCGGAGCCGACGTCGATGAACGCGGGTGGCAGGCCGGTCAGGTCGACGGCACGGGACGGGGCGGCGTACGGCGACACCTCGTCGCTGCCGCGGAGCGCACCGAGCAGTGCTTCCCAGCCGGTCTCGTTGCTCACCCGGTCCCACACGCCGATGCCGTCGAACTGCTCCGTCGACGCCGTGATGCAGCGGTCGTCGAGCATCGGGTAGTCGAGCACCTGCCCGCGCAGCCGCGGGCCGCCGCGATCGCGTGCCGCCAGCGCGACGCCGGCCGCGAGTCCCCCGCCGGCGCTCGCACCGGCGACCAGGACCCTGTCCGGGCGCACGTCGAGTGCGGCGGTGTTGCCGGCCAGCCATTCCAGCGCGGCGTACATGTCCTCGCGCGGGTAAGGGTCGGCGAACTCGGGAGCGAGCCGGTAGTCGACCGACAGCAGCGTGACGCCGAGGTCGGTGACCCAGTCGAGCACCAGATCGAGCCCGCTGAACTTGTCGCCGAACATCAAGCCGCCGGAGTGGGCGTAGAGCACGGCTGGGCGAACGCCGGTGAATTCGCTGGAGCGCAATACGGCGGCGGTGATCGGGTCGCCCCGGTGTCCGGGTAGCACGACCTCGGTGACCTCGATCCGCCGCTGGGCGAAGACCTCCGCCATCGGCGGCGAGGCGTACGACGTCCGCATGAAGTCGATCAGGGCCGGGGTGATGGTCGGCGGGAACATGCCGCCCACGACCGCCAGACCCGCCTTGAGCTCGGCGTCGAAACCGGGTCGTGGCACCGCGCTGGTCGTCGTCATCGACGCCTCCTCGTTTCGATGACAAGAGTACGGCGGGTGTCCCGGCCGGTACCAGCCGAACGGCGGACCGCACGACGGGTCCGGAGTCCGGAAACCGCCAACTGGCGGCATTCGGACATCGAACTGCGTCGGATTGTCGGTTGTGGTCCCAATCACATATCGATCAAGCTCGGACACGCTGCAACCGCGCACGCGTGAGAGGAACCGAACCCGATGAGCGAAGCAATCAGGACGGCTGTGGACGCTGTCGTCCAGAAGGCCGTCGACGGGCCGACGTCCGGCGAAGGCCGGGTACCGGGGGTCGTCGCCGGCGTCACCGACCGTGACGGCGACGTGTACCTCGCCGCCGCGGGTGTCCGCGATCTGTCGACCGGCACCGCGATGACGACGGACACGGTGTTCAACATCTGGTCGACCACCAAGGCGATCGCAGGCACCGCCGCGCTGCAATTGGTGGAGTCGGGCGAGCTGGACCTGATGGCGCCGGCCAAGGAGTACGCCCCGGAGATCGGCGAGTTGCAGGTCATCGACGGCTTCGATGACGCGGGCCAGCCGATCTTGCGCCCACCGGCCAGTGACATCACCACCCACCAGCTGCTGACGCACACCGCGGGCTTCGGCTACGACTTCTTCAACGAGACCTACAACCGGCTCGCCGAGGAGCACGGGCAGCCCAGTGTCGCCACGGCCAGCCGGGCCGCACTGCGGACTCCGCTGCTGTTCGACCCCGGCACCCAGTGGGAGTACGGCAGCAACATCGACTGGGCAGGCCAGGTGGTCGAGGGCATCACCGGCAAGCGGCTCGGCGAAGTCTGCCAGGAGCGCGTCTTCGGGCCCCTCGGGATGACCGACTCCGCGTTCGCCCCGTCCGAGGACATGCTGGCCCGCAAGGTGCGGCACCACCAGCGGCAGGACGACGGCACGCTGACCCCGAGCGACTTCGCCGCACCCACGACACCCGAAGTCGACTTCGGCGGCCACGGCCTGTTCTCCACCGTGCCCGACTATCTGAAGTTCATCCGGATGTGGCTCAACGAAGGGCGCAGCGCCACTGGCGAGCAGGTGCTTTCGCCGGAGTCGGTCGAGCTCGGCTTCCACAATCAACTGCCCGCCAACCTGCGGGTCAAGCTGCTGCCCGGCGTCATCGAGTGGCTGTCCAACGACGCCGAGTTCTTCCCCGGGCTGAAGAAGACCTGGTCGTACACCTTCCAGTACACCGAAGAGCCGTTCCCGACCGGCCGGCCGGTCGGCGCCATCGGCTGGGCGGGCCTGGCCAACCTCTTCTACTGGATCGACCGTGAGAACGGCTTCGGCGGCTATTGGGCGACCCAGATCCTGCCGTTCGCCGACGGTCCCTCTTTCACCGGCTTCGTGGACTTCGAGACCGCGGCTTACGACGCCCTCAAGGCGTGAGCGGAGTCGTCGTTCTTCGGCCGGGGCGCCCGTCAGGCGCGCCTCGGCCGAAGCTCGGGCCTGCCGGCCCCGAAGTCGTTCACCAACCAGAATGGGCTGTCGCCGTCGTCTCGGCGTTCGCGCAGCACGTCGATGTTGATCCGGCTGCGGGTGCCGCCACCTCCACCACGGGCGGAAAGGTGAACTGCGCCGGAAATACCGCGAGGACGTGGAAGAGCAGCTCAACATCCTCGGGTTCTTGACCACTATCGCGATCCTGTGGACCACCGTCCCGATCCAGGGCGGTCCCGGAGCGCCGAAGGCTGCATGCCGAACTGGATCGACGTCTTGACGAGTAAGACGACCGGTCATATAGTCGCTGGCGACGAAGAAAGGTAATGATGTGACGGATTTGAAGGACGTTGTCATCGAGGCTCATGGCGGCCTCGGCAGGTGGAAGAAGCTGACGAGGGTCTCCGCGCATCTCGTGTGCGGCGGTGGTCTCTGGCCGTTGAAGGGCCAGGACGGGATCCTCGCCGACGTGACCGTGCTCGTGGATCTGCAGCGTCAGTTCGCGAGTCATCGCCCCTTCGGTGAACCGGGGCTGCGAACCGCGTTCACGGCAAACCGGGTGGCCGTCGATCGTGAGGACGGCAGCGTCGTCGAGGAGCGGACCGACCCGCGGGCGTCGTTCGCGAACCACGTGGTGCAAACTCCGTGGGACCGGCTGGACGTCGCGTACTTCGCCGGCTACGCGATGTGGACCTATCTCACCGCACCGTTCAGCTTCGACCGCCCGGGATTCCGCACTCGGGAACTGTCGCCGTGGCGGGAAAACGGTGAGACCTGGCGTCGTCTCGAAGTCGAGTTCCCCGAGGACGTCGCGACGCATTGCCGAACGCAGGTCTTCTACTTCGGCGACGACGGGCTGCTCAGGCGGCACGACTACGAGGCCGAGGTCGTCAAGGCCGGTCCTGCGGCGCACTACGCCTTCGACTACAAGGACGTCGACGGAATCATGGTCCCGACGAGACGCCGGGTCTACTCGCTGTCCGCCGACGGCAGTCCGGACTTCGGGCAGCTCGCGGTGTCGATCGACCTCGACGAGATCGCGTTCGCCTGACGCTCGCGACCCTCTCTGCCAGGTCTGGTTGACAAGGGACAAGCCGACCGGTCATATTGACTGTGGAGGTAGCCATGGGAAGGCCGAGTGTGCGTGAGGAGATCGTCGACGCCGCCGTCGAGGAGTTCCACGCGCGGGGATTCAACGGGACGGGCGTGAAGGTCATCACCGACACGGCCGGCGTCCCGAAGGGGTCGTTCTACAACCACTTCGAGAGCAAGGAAGCGCTCGCGGTGGTCGCCCTGGAGCGGTACGGGGCGACCATGCGGCTGGAGGACCTCGCGGATCGGACGGTCGAACCCCTGGAGCGGTTGCGGCGGCACTTCGAATACCTTCGCGCCAAAATGGACGAAACGAATCTCACCCGTGGTTGCCTGTTCGGCAATTTCGGCTCCGAAATCGTGGATCACAGCCGGATGATCCGCACTGCTGTGCAGCGCAGCCTTAAGCGGTGGTCGTCGGCGGTGGCAGCTGTTCTCGCCGAATGCGTCAAGCGGGGAGATGTCGATGCCGGCATCGATCCGCAGGAGACGGCCGTGTTCATCGTCAGCGCCTGGGAAGGGGCCTTGATCTCGGCCCGGGCCGGTCGCTCAGGCGCGGCATTCGATGCTTTCTTTTCTCTCGTTTTCGGCAGGTTGCTGCGACCGGCGCAGGACGCGTAGCGGTCGGCAGGCGCCAGGGCGGACGACGTCGATCCTCCCGGCCCGCTGAAGATATCGGGTGGTTGCCCGTTGCCAGTCGCCTACCCAGATCTCGCACCTCGGCAGCCTCCTAGTGCGGCGTAGCGCTGTCGGTCCGTGCGGTCGCCGGGGCAGCTGAGGCACTGCCGAGGTTGTCGGCGACGGCGAGCCAGGCGACGCCGGCGTGCACGGCGGTCACGACGACCGCGGAGCTGGGGCCGCGAACGGTGGCGGTACGACCGTCCGGGGAGACATCGAGAGACCAGCCGTGACCGCTGTCGACGCGATGCGGCCGGCGGGCGCGCAGGGCCGAGACGATGACGCCGCCAACCTTGCGGACAGCGTTGGCCTGCCCGCGGCTCCACTGCACCGGGCTTGCTTGTCCGGTCAGCCAGTCCCAGTCGGGAGCCGGGCCGAGGTCGAAGGCGACCTTGCGGTCGCCGTCGCGGGACCAGCCGCGCACGGTGAACACGCCGGCGACGTAGCCGTTGGCGACGGCGAGCAACTCGTCGCCGAAGGCCTCGAGCGTGCTGTCGGCGATGTTGGCCCACCGGCCGGCCGCGCATGCGCGGACGTCGCCGGCCCGCTCGTCGTCGCCGGTGAAGCTGACCGTGATGTTGACCGCGAGCATGCCGTGTCTCCGGGGTGGGCGGGTGATGTCTGGTCTGAGGCCGGTACGGCAGCCGCGGCTTGGGATGTTGCCGCGTTGTTGCTGGTAGTGGCCCAGGTCGGTCTCGTTCTTCGCGAACTGGGGACGCTTCCTCCCACGCCCAACGGGATCCGGCGACCCGGATGAGTTGGGCGACGGGGACCGGGTGGGAAACGGCCTGGGGTCAACCGGCGTCGGAGACGTTTTCGTTGTCGTCGACGGCGGTTTGCGCCGCTACTTCGGGGGTATCGAAGTGGAGGGCGCCCTGGACCGCGTTGAAGTGCGTGTTGAGGTAGTCTCGGCGCGCGTCAAGGGGTACAGACTCGGCGTATTCCATGAGGTCGCGGGCGCGGTCCGTGAAGCCTCTTGCCGCAGCCTGCTCCATGAATGTTCGACGGAAGTCGCTCCAGTCGTCGTCCCATGTGGGCAAGTAATCGATGCAGAAGTAGAACCAGGCGTTCGCGTCGGCGCCGTACACGGCCGCCGTTGCATCAGGGTGCTCGGGTGGTGAGACTGAGCCGGATAATTCGTCGGGCTGGGTAGTGGATGACACGTATTCGAGCGCACCTGCGTAGTATTCGTTGGCGTTGTGGACACGCGAGGGAAGGTCGTCGCCAGAGAACTGTGCGATAAACAAGTCAGCGAGCTTTGCCATTCCTTCTCGTTGAGCTGCGTCCTTGAACCAGTCGGAGAACGTGGGCCAGGATGCTTCGGAGCGGTCCCAGTACGGCAATTGCCTTACGCAGAAGGCCAGCCATTTGGGACTATTGAAATCGGGAACGACAGGACCGGCTGGTGTGTTGACGTCGGTCTCGTCGGCGCCGAAGTCGACTGGCGTGTTTTCGACGTCGGTGTTGGCCTCATGGAGTTCTGGCTGGTACGCGATCTGTTCGAACTCGTCGCTCTCGATGAAGGCGTCGCGTTCGTTGTCATCCTCTATGGCGTCGAGTTGAGTACTCATGGCTTGAGCGACCGGATCGTATTCACCGTCACCGACGCCCAGTTCGATGAGGAAGGCTTCGAAGTGCACTGTCCAGTGAGTGGCTGGGTCGCTGCGCCGCTGCTGCCTGAAGTTCACCAGCGGTGTGGAGAGCCAGAACCGTACTCGATCTTCGTGGGTCGCCATTAAACCTCCAAGCGGGAGTTGTGCAGTCACAGTCCGTGATGGTCACGCTAGTGGTCCTGCGTGTCGGCGGGGTGCACGTTTGGGCAGGTATGAGGGCACGGCGAGGTCCATCTGGCCTCACCCTTGCGTTGCCCGAGAACGTGGCGATCGCGGTTCGAGCACGTTGTCGGGATTGCGCCGGCCGGCCCGAGCTGGTCGTCGCTGTTCGCGGCCGAGCATCTCGTGGATTCATGGGAGCCGGCGGGACGACGCAAAAGCGCTGTCCGACTTGCCGCAGATCGCCTGTCAGGGCGATGCGGTGCTGACCAGGGGCACCGCGGTCAACCGGTACGCCGGCTTCGAGGAGATGATCGGCCACGAGGAAATCGCCTCGGTCAACCCGACCGCGACCCGCGTCGAGCACCTGGCGAACATCCACCGGACTGCCCGCCCGAGCGCGAAAGCCCTCGGCATCGGGCTGGTCGACCCGCCCTGGCCCGCCGGACGCCTCGGCGGGCAAGTCCCCGGCGCGCGCCGGAAACCGGGATACGCCGGGGACACCCACCACCCCGGACCTTGGTGCCCGAGGTGATCACCATCCTGCCGGATCAGCGGGGAAGCGCCGGAAACCGGTCCCGCGCTCGGTTCCACCGGCACGTGAACGCTCTCCAAGGCGTGCTGGCGGCGGTCGGTCTGGAGAACGGGTCGGAATCCCTGCCTGCCTCGACAGGTGGGTGGCGGGCAGCGCAACATCCCGACGGTCCTCCGGCCGATCCGGACACGCCCTGCCGGTACGTCGGCATGGTCGAAGTCGCCGGCTGCTTTCGGCATCGGCCACCGAGCAGTCGCGAACTGGCGGGCCCGCTACGCCGACATCCGCCCTTCCCCGAACCCGAGCATCGTCGGCGACACCCTCGGCTGGGCTGCGTCCTGACCGGGCAACGGACCTCGTTGCCCAGGAAGCGTCGAACCTGCAACCGGGGTGCCGCACGTTGTCCGGCCAAGGGCGGGGTTACTGCCGGGAATTCGAACCATGCGGCTCCGGTGGTCGGATTCCTTGAGGTCCTGGTCGGGTGGTGCGACGAGGGCGTTGCCGGCTGGGGCCGTCACAACCGGCTCCGACCAACCGCGATGCCGCTCAGGTGTAAGTCACCGTCGTGGCGCCTGTGGCGGCGTTCCAGCTGATGTAGCCGTGCTGGAAGTTGCTGCGCCGGCCACCCGTGATGGCGTACTCGTCGCTGATCGGGTAGCCGAGTGCGCTGCGTTCCCAGCCGAGTGCGGCCCACTGGTTGCGGATGGCGCCGTAGACGCCCCATGCGCCGGTGGTGGGGGTCCAGTAGATGGAGGCGCCTTTGGTGAAGTGGTTGTAGCGGCCGATGCCGTCCGGGGTGCCGGTTTCGTCGGTGGTCGGGTAGCCGACGGGGCCTGTTTCCCAGCCGAGTGTGGCCCAGTGTGATCGGATGGCGCCGTGGGTGGACCATGCGCCGGTGGCGGGGGTCCAGTAGATGGAGGCGCCGTTGGCGAAGTGGTTGTAGCGGCCGACGCCGTCCGGGGTGCCGGTCTCGTCCGTCACCGGGAACCCGAGCAGCCCGGCAGGTCCGCCGAGAGCGTAGTCGCGGCCCAGGATTGCGCCGTGCACTTCCCACGCTCCCGTAGCCGAGGAGTAGTCGATGATGCCGTACTGGTAGTTCTGCCGGCGGCCAGTCGACACGGGGAACTCCGCGCCGGACGGATAGCCGAGGTAGGACCCGGACCCGCCCACGGCGTTGTAGTGCTGTGCGATCGGGTCACCGCCGGCCGAGAGCCCGCCGGTGCCGTTGGGGGTGCCCAGGCCGCTTGGTCCGTCGTAGCCGGGCACGGCGGTGCACAGGTAGCTGCCGGCGCAGGATCCGTTGTGGCCGGAGCTGACGTCGTAGGTTTCCGTGCGGTACCGGTAGGGGTATGACGCGGGATAGCTGCCCGCGGCGGGAAGCCCGGCCAGGGCGTAGGCGCCGGCTATGAATGGGGCGCCCGCGCTGGTGCCCCCGACGACGGCCCAGCCGCTTTGTCCGTTGAGCGGAGTGCTGTCGTAGACGGCGACCCCGGTCTGCGGGTCCGCCACGGCCGACACGTCGGAGGTGGTGCGCTTGGCGCAGCCGCCGTCAGTCTGCCAGGCCGGTTTGGGGTCGTAAACCGAGCAGCCGGATCCAGCGCCGCTCCAGGCGCTCTCGGTCCACCCTCGCGGAGTGTTCGACCTGGTCAGCGAGGTTCCGCCGACGGCGGTGACGTACTGGGAACTGGCGGGGTATTCCGCGCCGAATCCGGCGTCGCCCGAAGAAACGGTGATGGCAACACCGGAATGGTTGAAGTAGGCGGCATCGTAATTGGCGTCCTGCGCTGACTCGGGGCCGCCATAACTGTTCGATACGTATTTCGCGCCCAGGGCGACCGCGGTGTTCAGGGCCGAGCCGAGATCCTTCATGTAGGCGGAGTTCGCCTCGACGAGGAGAATGTTGCAGCTGGGGCAACTCGCCGACACCATATCCAGATCGAGGGCGATTTCTCCGCCCCAACCGGGGTCGGCCGGTGGCGGGTTCGCCCCGCCTGACTGGTTCACCTTGCGGAAGCAGCCGTTCGCCGTCGTGCACGGGGGCAACCCGTACTGAGCGCGGTAGGTGTTCAGATCGGACTCCGCTGTCGGCAGGTCATAGGCGTCGACGATGGCGACAGTGCGCCCCCTGCCACCCAGGGTCACCGGCAGCCGGTAGGCGCTCTGCAATTCCGCTGGTCCGTAGCCGGCAGGCACCGAGTTCGGTGCGAGTCGCGAGGTGGTCTCGTCGGTGCGGAAGACGGCATGGCAGCTGGCCTGGTGCGCTGCCGGCACCCCGCAAGCTCGGTGGGTGGGATGCGTCCCCGCACCGCCCGAGGAGTGAACCTCCGCTGCCGGCGCCGCTCCTGCGCCGGATACCACCAACCCGGCGACCGTCACGGCCACGGTCGCGACGGCCAACGCGCGCAGCGGCACCGAGCCGCCTCTGCCGTTTGCCCTCGTACTCGTATTTCCGCGCGCAGGAGTCATGGCTCGGGCACCTTCCGTACGTCGGCAGCAGCGGCGAAAGCAGCCGCTGAGTCGTCGCCTCACATCGGGCACGAAGCATTGCAAGAACAACGAACCAGAGCAACGCTGCCGGCGTGCTGCAGCGGGCACATCGCCCCCTGCCGGGCGTTGACTAGTCGCGGGCACCGAGCCGTCTCACCGTCCTGTCGACCAGGGGATCAGTGATCAGCACGATCGGCTCGATAGCACCCTCGTGGCATGATCCGGTCATCGCGTCTGCCAAAAGTGTGCCTACTGGCACGCGGCAGCGTGCCTGCCAAGGCAGGCTGGCCTGCTCGTCGGCTCTGCTTGCCCCGGCTTTGTGGGGGAGCCGTGCGAGATTCGCGGGCTGGCAGGCACCGTGGTCGATTTACAGTGGACCCACGTGCCGACCGGCCACCAAGTGACCGCGCGGCGCCTTCGAAGCGTGCGAGGATGCGGCCCGCCAGGCCGCGAATTAGCGCGTCAGGCTTGAGCAGAACGAGGGGCCGCTTAGAGCGTGTCTTGCGTGGTGATCGGTCGCTGGTGAGCGATGATCTTGGCTGTGGTTGATCGGTTGTCGTTGCGGTTGGTTCCGGACGAGTTGTGGGCGTTGGCGGAGCCGTTGATCCCGGTGTTCGAGCCGCGTCCGCAGGGCGGTGGCACTGCCCCGGTGGACGCTCGTGCGGTGTTCACCGCGATTGTGTACGTGCTGACCAGCGGGTGTGCGTGGCGGGATCTGCCGCCGTCGTTCGGGGTGCCGTTCCAGACCGCGCACCGCCGCTTCAGCCAGTGGACCAAAGCCGGATTGTGGCGAAGCTTGCACCACGCGCTCTTGGACGAGCTCGGCAACCAGGGCCTGCTCGACTGGAGCCGCGCGATCGTGGACGGTGCCTGCGTACGGGCGAAAAAAGGGGATCTATGACCGGTCCCAGCCCGGTCGACCGCGGCAAGCCCGGCTCGAAAATCCATGCCCTGTCCGACCGCGCCGGGCTGCCGCTTGCCGTCGCGGTCTCTGCCGCGAACACGCACGACTCGGCCGCACTCAAGCCGCTGGTGATGGCGATACCGGCGATCCGCTCCCGCCGTGGTCCGCGGCGCCGCAAGCCGGCCAAGCTGCACGCCGACAAGGCCTACGACCAGCCTGTCCTGCGACGCTGGCTCCGCGACCGCGGCATCAAGGTCCGCATCGCCCGCAAAGGCATCGAATCCAAGGACAAACTCGGTAAGTACCGCTGGGTGATCGAACGGACCATGGCCTGGTTCACCGGATACCGCCGCCTGACCCTGCGCTACGAACGCAAAGCTGAGCACTTCCTCGCGTTCCTCATCCTCGGAGCCGGCCTCACCTGCTACAAGAAACTCCGCAAACTAACCACATGAGACAAGCTCTTAGTGAAAGATCCCCATAGGCGGCCAGTTATCGCCCCGGTGACGTGTCCGTTTCGTCGTGCGGCAAGGCTCGCGCGATGTGAAGACCAGCAGGGAGATCCTCGAGGCGTATGACCTCACGGGGAATTACCGGGCAGCGGCGACGCTGGCCGGGTGCGACCACCAAGCGCCTCAAGCTGCCGCACCTGCGCCGCGCGTCGTCGTCACCCAACGTGCCAGCTACCGGCTGGCCCAGGTCACCTCCGGACAAGGGGTGATGCCGCCGCGCTAACACCACTCACCACCCAGGCGGGGAAGTATCTGGCCGCCACCGGGGAGTCCTGAATGGCCGTCAGCGGGGAGAACCACTGACGGCCTAAGGGGAGATCCAGATCCATCTGACCGTTGACGAACGACCCATCGCCGGGCTGGCCGGTTACCACCGCCTTACCATCCACTACGAACGCAAACCCAGCCAGCACCTCGCCTTCCTCACTCCCGGCGCCGGAATCACCTACTACAAGAAAGGGTCTGCCCAGACTTCGGTTGACACCGGGGCTGACTGTTTCTCAGGCCGCTGACGTGGCCGTGTAGATGGTCTCAAACTCGACCGGGGTGAGCTTGCCCAGCCCCCGTTGGCGGCGTTTGCGGTGGTACTTCGTCTCGATCCAGGACACGATCGCCAACCGGAGCTCCTCCCGGGTGCGCCACCGGCGGGTATCGAGAACGTTCTTCTGCAGCAACGAAAAGAACGACTCCATCGCAGCATTGTCACCACACGCACCGACCCGACCCATCGACCCGGTCAGCCCATGACCGCGCAGCAGGCGCTGGTAGGCCGCCGATCGGAACTGGGCTCCGCGGTCGGAGTGGACCACGACGTCGTGCGGGTCGCGCAGCGCGATCGCGTTGCGCAGCGCGCTGACGGCGAGTGAGGCCCGCATGTGCGAGGCGATGGAGTATCCGACGATCTTGTTGGAGTAGCAGTCCTTGACCGCACACAAGTACAGCTTGCCCTCACCGGTGGGATGCTCGGTGATATCGGTCAACCACTTGGTATTCGGCGCGGCGGCGGTGAAATCCCGGCGGATCAGGTCGTCGTGCACCGGCGGCCCCGCCTGGCGGGAACGGCCTTTCTTCCTGGCGTGCAGCGAGAAGATCTTCTGCATCGAGCAGATCCGCCACACCCGGTTCTCCGAGGCAGTGAACCCGCGGCGGGCG
>NZ_JAAGNB010001444.1:0-1254 GCF_010550475.1 Amycolatopsis sp. SID8362 | reverse complement strand
CGCCGACGGCGAAGGCCGCCACTTCGAGCTGCCAGCGTCCGCTCGCCGTGCCGAGCGCGACCATCGCCACCGCGGTGACGACGTGCGCCAGCACCAGCGTCGGCTTCCGGCCCAGCCGGTCGGCGAGGACGCCGCCGGCCACGGTGCCGAGCACGCCACCCAGCCCGATCAGGGCGATGACGTACCCGGCGTAGGACACCGGGTACCCGTGCCCGGCTGTCAGCGACAGCGCGAGCACGGGCCGGGTGAAGGCGCCGGCCCAGTTGACCAGGAGGCTGATCCAGATCCACCAGAACACCGGCGGCAGGTTCCGGGGGCGCCGGCGGGACGTCATCGTGTGCGTCACCCGCCGGCCCCCTTCCCCGTTCCACTGGTTCTCGTCCCGAGCCGGGTGCCGCGGCCGCTGGATCGCAGCGGTGGAGGCGTACCCGGGGCTCCTCGCAGGAGGACCTGTTGTGCGGTTCTCCCATCGAGCCGGGTGCCTTCCGCTGGGTCTCAGCTGGGAGGCGCACCCCCGGACTCATGGATAAATCATGGCTCGCGGCATGGGGATCGCTCCTCTCCTCGATTGCCCGCCGGTCGGGCGGGACCCGTTGACAGTGCGGAACCGGTAGGGGCAAGCTGACCCTGTCGGTAAACTGAAATGAATGCGGCGACGCTTCCATTTCAGGTCGGCTGATCGGGGTAGGGGCCCCGATCCGGGGAGGACGTCGTGAGGGTTGTGCTGCTCGGCGGAGCGGGGGCGCTCGCCGGCGGGAGCGGTCGGTGGGGTGCGCTTTCGCTGGTGCAGGGCGCCGTTCCGCGGCTCGTGCTGGTGCCGGTCGTGTTCCGGCTGGCGTTGTTCCTCCAGGTGCTGTGGACCGGCGACGGGCCCACCGCGCCTGCCCTCTGGCTCGCCGTGGCGTTCTTCCTGGTGCCGAACCTCCTCGAGGTCGCCTGGGTCTTCCGGCGCGCCACCGGCATCCGGCCGGTGCTCCTCGCCGATACCGCGTACACGCTCCTCAGCAGCCTGGCCGCGGCGGCGTTCGCGCCCGGCCTGCTGGCCCTGACCTGGCCGAACATCATGGGCACGGTCATGGTCTGGACCCTGCTGCGCGGCGCGCCCGCCGGCGCCGCGGCGATCGCCGGTGCCGTGCTGCTGCGCTACGGCATGGCCGCGGTCTCGGGCACGTCCGCGCCGGCGACGTGGATCCTGCTCGCGCTGCTCGCGGCCGTCGTCACGGCGCTCGCGATCGTGCTGCTGGTCGCCGGGTC
>NZ_JAAGNB010001392.1:0-1833 GCF_010550475.1 Amycolatopsis sp. SID8362 | reverse complement strand
CGGTTTCGCTGGCGCTGACCGGGCCCGGCGAGCTGATCGGCGACGCGACGCTGGACTTCGGCGCGACGGGTGGCGCGGCGGCGGTGTGGGTGCGGCCGTTCGCGGGCCCGCCGGGGACGTTGGTGCTGACCGCCCGCCACGAGGTGCTGGGCACCGCGACGGCGGCGATCACGACGACCGCGGGCGGCACGGCCACTCGGTCCGGGACGTCATGAACGACCCTTTCACGACATCCCCGCGGCGCCGCGACTTCGCCGGGACCCCGACCCGAGATGTAGTGAATGACTCATTCATGTCGTCGGACGACATGAATGAGTCATTCACTACATCCGCGCTCCGTGAGCACCCCCGCCAGCACCGCGGCCTGGCTGATCGACGGCGAGCCGCTCGCCGTCAGCAGTGTCAGCGGGCCCGCCGCAGCCAGCGAGCGCAGTTTCTCCAGCGCCGCCGCCCGGTCCGGCTCGCGCAGCTCCGCGCGGTACCGCTCGGCGAACTCCGCGAACCGGTCCGGGTCGTGGCCGTACCACGTGCGCAGGTCGTCGGACGGGGCGAGCTTGCGGTACCAGCCGTCCAGGACCACCGCCGTGCGGGCGGTGCCGCGGGGCCACAGGCGGTCCACGAGCACACGAGTACCGTCGGCGGGCCCGGCCGGATCGGTCAGGCGCGCCACCCGGACGACCGTCGGCTGCATGCGCGCATTCTGCGGTGCGCCCGCGTGCGCCGCCACCGGAGAAGGGCGGTGACCAGGTGCGCAACCGCGTGACGCCCGCCGGCGACGTCGTCGACATCCCCCTGCGGGGTGCCTGGACCGGCAACCGGGGCGTGCTGCACGAGGGCCGCGAGATCGTCCGCTTCCACGCCGGCGACCTCTGGATCACCTGCGTGCTCGAGTTCCGCGGCCGGTGGCGGGAGCAGTGGCTGCCGAACCGGTACACGCACCTGTTCTTCCACGACGAAGCCGTCTCCTTCGCCGCCGGGCACCGGCCGTGCGCGGAATGCCGCCGCCCCGCCTACAACGCGTACCGGGACGCTTGGCCGGGCCACCCCTCGGCCGCGGAGATGAACCGGCGGCTGCACGCCGAACGCCTCGTCCGCGGCACCCACGTTCGCCGTCGCCACGAACTGCCGTGGGCCGGGCTCCCCGACGGCGTCTTCGTGCTGCGGGGCCCGCACCCGGAACTCGTCGTCGGCGGGCACCTGGCGGAATGGACGACCGCGGGTTACGGCACCAGGCGGAAGCTGCCCCGGGCAGGAACCGTTCCCGTGCTGACCCCGCCGGCCACGATCGCCGTGCTCCGCGCGGGCTACCCCGTCCAGATCGACGACGCCGCCCGCTGACCGAAGGGCCACCCCGGCGGCCGTGGAGGGGCCGCCGGGGTGGCTCTACCCCCAGCTCGTGCCGCGGTGGGTACAACAGCCGAACCCGTCGGTCCCACCGGCGAAGCGAGCCGGCGCCGGACATCGTCGGGGTGGTGTCCTGCAGCCCGGTCAGGATCGCGGACGGGGCCTGCAAGAAGCTTGCAGTACGCTTGCACGCCTTGCCCCGGCCGGGTGAACGGAGGTGACCGGGTGGAGTTCCGCGTCCTCGGCGCCGTCGAGGCGACCGCGGACGGCGCCCCGGTCGACCTCGGCTCCCGCAAGCAGCGGCTCGTGCTCGCCGTGCTGCTGCTCGACGCCGGCCGCCCAGTGTCGCGCGACCGGCTCGTGGACCTGCTCTGGCCCGCGGATCCCCCGGCGAGCGCGCGCGGCACCGTCCAGGCGCTGGTGTCCCGGATCCGGGCGGTCTTCCGCGCCGCGGGCGGCCCCGAGCTGGTCACCGAAGGGCCCGGGTAC
>NZ_JAAGNB010001346.1:0-476 GCF_010550475.1 Amycolatopsis sp. SID8362 | reverse complement strand
CCACACCACGAGCACCGCGAGCGCGCCCGCCGCGCCGGCGTGCGGCAGGACGAACACCGACGCCGCGATCGCCGCCGCCGCGACGGCGAAGGCCAGGCGGGGACGGCGGCTCGCACCCGCCAGGAACGTCCCGGCGATCCCCGCGACCCCGTACACCAGCAGGTAAAGACTGAGCAGGCCGGGCCGGACGACGTCGCGCAGCAGCGGCGTGAGGTAGGTGTAGGTGCCGAAGTGGGCCAGCACGACGAGGAACGTCACGATCAGTCCACTTCGGACACCGTGCCGACGCAGGAGTCCGAACAGGACAGTCGGCCGCGTGCTCTCTTCCGGTGGCAGGGAAGGCGTGAAGACCAGCAATGCGGCGGCCGTGCCGAGGCTCAGCAGGCCGAGCAGGAGGAACGCCGTCCGCCAGCCGGCGAGCTGCCCGACGAGGGTGCCGAGCGGCACGCCCAGCACCGAACCCAGCGGCACGGCGG
>NZ_JAAGNB010001293.1:0-1590 GCF_010550475.1 Amycolatopsis sp. SID8362 | reverse complement strand
GGAAACGGGTTCACGCGGCGAAGTGGCAGGCCGCCCGGTGCGGCCGGTGCTCGGTGCCCGCGGCCGGGTCGGTGCGGGCGCAGACGGTGCGGTCGGCGTGCACGAGCGGGCCGATCGGGCAGCGCGGGTGGTAGCGGCAGCCGGACGGCGGGTGGTGCGGGTCGGCGGGTTCGATGTCGGCGAGGAGGTCGTCCCCGGCGAGCAGGTTGCCGTGCGTGGACGGCGCGGCGGCCAGCAGTTCCTTGGTGTACGGGTGCCGCGGGTCGGTGAGCACCTGCCCGGCGGGCCCGGCTTCGACGATCCGGCCGAGGTACATCACGGCGACGACGTCGCTGACGTACCGCACCACGGCGAGGTTGTGGGAGATGAACAGCATCGACAGGTTCAGCCGCCGCTGCACGTCCCGGACGAGGTTGAGCACGGCGCCCTGCACCGAGACGTCGAGCGCGGAGGTGATCTCGTCGGCAATCAGGACTTTCGGCTGCCCGGCCAGCGCCCGGGCGAGGGCGACGCGCTGCCGCTGCCCGCCGGACAGCTGACCGGGCAGCATCCCCGCCCGATCGGGGTCCAGGTGCACCAGTTCGAGCAGCCGGGCCACCTCGGCCTTCCGCCCGGGACCGCGCGGCATCGCCTCGGCGATCGACTCGCCGATCGCCATCCGCGGGTCCAGCGACGAATACGGGTCCTGGAACACCATCTGCAGCGGACGGCGCCGGGGCAGCTTCCGCACGTCGGTGCCGTCGAGCCGGACCCGGCCCGCGCTGACCGGCGCGAGCCCGGCCGCCGCCCTGGCCAGGGTCGACTTGCCCGAGCCGGACTCGCCGACCAGGCCGACGACCTGTCCGGAAGGGACGGTCAGGCTGACGCCGTCGACCGCGGTCAGCCTGCCGTACCGGACGCTCACGTCCTCGAACTCCAAGGCACTCACGCGGCACCCTCCTCATGGGACTGTCCGGAAAGGACGCCGACCGGCGGGTGCCAGCAGGCCACCCGGTGCCCGGCCCCGGCCGGTTCGAGCACGGGGTCCTCGGTCCGGCAGCGCTCC
Organism: Amycolatopsis sp. SID8362; assembly: GCF_010550475.1. Classification (NCBI taxonomy): domain Bacteria; kingdom Bacillati; phylum Actinomycetota; class Actinomycetes; order Pseudonocardiales; family Pseudonocardiaceae; genus Amycolatopsis; species Amycolatopsis sp. SID8362. The sequence goes on along the minus strand of NZ_JAAGNB010001293.1, from coordinate 545 downwards.
GACGCCAGCGGGCAGCGGTCGGCGAACGCGCAGCCGGGCGGCACCTGGTCCGGGGCAGGCGGGCGGCCGGGGATCACTTCGAGGGGCTCGTCGCGGTCGGTGCCGAGGTCCACCGTCGTGGCCAGCAATGCCCGCGTGTACGGGTGCCGGGCCTCGCCGCCGGTCGGCAGGTCCTCCACCACGCGCCCGGCGTACATCACCAGCATCCGGTCGCACGTCTGGGAAACGACGGCGATGTCGTGGCTGATGAGCAGGATCGCCGCGCCCTCGGTCTCGCGCGTGCGGGCGAGCAGGCGCAGCACCTGCCGCTGCACGGTGACGTCGAGCGCGGTGGTCGGCTCGTCGGCGATGACGAGCTTCGGCTCGCCCATCAGGCCCATGCCGATCATCGCGCGCTGCCGCATCCCGCCGGAGAACTCGTGCGGGTACTGCCGCGCCCGCCGCGCCGCGGCCGGGACGCGCACCGCGGTCAGCTTCTCGACCGCGCGGGCGAACGCCTGGCGCCGCGACAGGCCGTGGTGCCGCTCGGACACCTCGGCGAGCTG
>NZ_JAAGNB010001240.1:0-1713 GCF_010550475.1 Amycolatopsis sp. SID8362 | reverse complement strand
GCGGCCTGGCCGGCGCCGTCCGCGCGCTGGGCGAACGCAGCCCGGTCCCGGTCACCGTCACCGTTTCCGGCGACGCCGGGCGCCCCGCCGCCGTCGAGGCGGCCGCGTACTTCGTCGTCGCCGAGGCGCTGGCCAACGTGACCAAGCACGCCGACGCGTCCCAAGTGGACATCACGCTGAGCGGCCCGCCCGGGTTGCTGCGCCTGGAAATCCGCGACGACGGCCGCGGCGGCGCGGACGAATCCGCGGGCAGCGGGCTCGCCGGGATCCGGCGGCGCGCCGAGGCCTTCGACGGAACGCTGACCCTGACCAGCCCACCCGGTGGGCCGACCGTGCTGCGAGTGGAGCTGCCATGCGGGTCGTGATCGCCGAGGACGACGCGCTGCTGCGCGAAGGTCTCGCGCTGCTGCTGAAGACGTCGGGCATCGAGGTGGCCGCCGCGGTCGACAACGCGGAGGACTTCCTCGCGTTCGTCGAGGGCGACCGGCCGGACGCCGTCGTGATGGACGTGCGGATGCCGCCGACCCACCGCGACGAAGGCCTGCGCGCCGCCGTGCGGGCCCGCGAGATCCACCCGGGCCTGCCGGTGCTGGTGCTGTCCGCGCACGTCGAAACGGGCTACGCGGTCGAGCTGCTCGCCGACGGCGTCGGCGGGGTCGGCTACCTGCTCAAGGAGCGCGTCGGCAAGGTCGAGCGGTTCGTCGACGCGCTCCAGCGGGTCGCCAAGGGCGGCACGGCGATGGACCCCGAGGTGATCAGCCAGCTGATGGCCCGCCGCCGGGCCGCCGATCCGCTGGCCGCGTTGACCGCACGGGAGCGCGAAGTGCTGGCGCTGATGGCCGAGGGCTACAACAACGGCACGATCGCCGAGCTCCTCGTCGTCAGCGACGGCGCGGTGCTCAAGCACATCCGCAACATCTTCGCGAAGCTCGGGCTGCCGTCCGACGAAGGCGGCGGGCACCGGCGGGTGCTGGCCGTGCTGGCGTACCTGCAGCGGGATGCGGGGTAGCGCAGGCACCACCCCGCATCCGGGTGCTGACGGCATCGATCCGCCGGCCGTGCGGTTCGGCCCGGCCTCAAGCGCCCCAAGGCGGCCTTGGTTGCGTCTGACGCACCGAAGGCCGCCTTGGGTGCGTCTGACGCACCCAAGGCCACATTGGGGCGCTTCTCATCTGCTGCTTGCCGGAGCCCCGAAGGCGTAGGTCGTGAGCGCGGCCGTGATCAGCGCGGCGGCGGGCCAGAACGGGTTCGCCACCGCCCCGGCGAGCACGGGCCCGGCCGTGGCCCCGACGTTGAGCGCCGCGGTCGCGTAGGACCCCTTCATCGTCGGGGCGCCCTCGGCCAGCCGCAGGATCCGGGCGATCACCGTGCCGCCGACGGCGAAGGACAGCGCGCCCTGCGTGAAGGCGAGGGGCACGAGCGCCGCGGGGACGTCCGAGGTCAATGCCAGCGCGACCCACCCGGCCAGCAACAGCGGACCACCGACGGCGACGACCCGGCCTGGCCACCGGTCGGCGAGCCGCCCGGCCGCGGTGATCCCGGCGAAGCACCCCACCCCGAAGGCGCCGAGCACCACCGGCACCGGTGCGACGCCCGCGGCCACCGGCGCCAGGTAGGTGAAGACGCCGAAGGTGGCCGCGTTGACGAGCGCACCGGCCAGCAGCACCCCGGCCAGCGGCCGCAGCACGGCGAGTTCGGCCCGCAGGCCGTCCG
>NZ_JAAGNB010001185.1:0-1890 GCF_010550475.1 Amycolatopsis sp. SID8362 | reverse complement strand
GAACCGCAGCGCGCTCACCAGGCCCTGCGCCTGCTCGACGTCGACGGCCCACCCGCGCACGCGGCGGCGGCCGCCCACTGCCGCGGCCTGGTGACCGGCGACCCCGAGCCGGTGCTCACCGCCGCCGGCCACTACCGGGTGGCCGGCCGGCTGCTCAAGCAGGCGAAGGCGACGGAGGACGCGGCGATCCTGCTCGCCGAGTCCGACCGGCTCGACGAGGCACGAGCGGCGTTCCGGGGCGCGTTGACGGCGTACACCGGGATGGGCGCGGTGTGGGACGTCCGCCGGGCGGAGGGCCGCATGCAGCCGTTCGGCATCCGCCGAGCCCACGCGGTCCGCCAGCGAGCCGCCGCCGGCGAGTGACAGGCCCCAAGCGCCCCAATGTGGCCTTCGGTGCGTCTGACGCACCCAAGGCGGCCTTCGGTGCGTCAGACGCAACCAAGGCCGCCTTGGGGCGCTCGGAGCCAGGACGCCGCGGGAAGTGCGCGCGCAACCCGGGTGGGGGTTGCCACGTCAGTAAGGTCACCGGTGTAACCGAGATGTCCCTGGGGGAACGGGGTCTGGGGTTCCGAGCCCCAGAGGGGACGGCAGTGGAATGCCACGGGATGCGGACAGCGGCCTGCGGGTGGGTGTGCTCGGCCCGCTGCGGGCCTGGCGCGGGGCGGCCGAAATCGGCCTCGGCCCCGCGCGTCAGCGTGCCGTTTTCGCCGTGCTCGCGGTCAACGCCGGACGGCCGGTCCCCCGTGCCGAGCTGATCGCCGGCGTCTGGGGTGACGCCGCGCCCGCGAGCGTCGAGGGCAGCGTCCACACCTACGTCTCCGGGTTGCGCCGCGCGCTCGAACCGGACCGGTCGCGCTGGTCGGCGGCGAGTGTCCTGGTGTCGGATCCGGCCGGGTATTCGCTGCTGCTCGCGGAAGACGCGCTCGACGCCGCCCGGTTCGAACGGCACCGCGAGCACGCCCGGCGCCACCTCGACGGGGGCGATCCGCGGGCCGCCGTCGAAGAACTGGACGCCGCTCTCGCGTTGTGGCAGGGCGAAGCGCTTTCCGGGGTGCCCGGCGGGTTCGCCGAGCGGCACCGCGAATACCTCGCCGAGCTGCGGCTGGACACGCTCGAACGGCGGGCCGAGGCGGTGCTGGCCCTCGGCGGGCACCTCGACCTCGCGCCGGAGCTGGCCGTGCTGGCCGGCGAGCACCCGCTGCGGGAGTCCCTGCGCGAGTCGCTCATGCTCGCCCTCTACCGCAGCGGGCGGCACGCCGAGGCGCTGGACGTCTTCCGCGACGCCCGCGCCACGCTCGTCGAGGAGCTCGGCGTCGAGCCCGGCCCGGCTTTGCAACAGCTGCACCAGCGGATCCTCGCCCAGGACCCCGGGCTCGACGCGCCCGCGGCGCCGGTCGTGGTTACCGGGCACCGGCTGTTCGGGCGGGAAGCCGAAACCCGGACCCTCGCCGCGCTCGTCGCCGACGTCCGGGCCGGCCGCGGGCGGGCCGTCTGGATCGAGGGCGAAGCGGGCATCGGCAAGTCCGAGCTGCTCGCCGGTTCGCTGCCGGACGGCCCCGGCTACCAGCGGCTTTCCGCCGCCGCGGACGAGCTGAGCACCCGGTTCCCGCTGCAGGTCATCCTGGAGTGCCTGGCGATCGACGTGCATTCGGCCGACCCGCGGCGCGCGCGGGTGGCGCAGGAACTCGCCGGCGAAAGCCCGGTGCGGCGCAGCTGGGGCCCGGCCGACCCGGTGCTCGGCGCCGTCGACCGGCTGCTGGCCCTGGTCGACGAACTGTGCGCGCATTCACCGCAGGTGCTGGTGATCGACGACCTCCAGTGGGCGGACGAGGCGTCCGTGCTGGTCTGGCACCGGCTCTGCGCGGCGACCCGGCAGCTGCCGCTGCTGCT
>NZ_JAAGNB010001136.1:0-1631 GCF_010550475.1 Amycolatopsis sp. SID8362 | reverse complement strand
TCGTCGTCGGGGCGACGGTCGGGATGGTGCCGGTGCCCGGTGTCGCGCCGCCGCCGGAGATCGCGCGCCGCCTGCCTGCGGTGCTGGGCAACTTGCGGCGGCTGCACGAGCTGGGCGCGCCGTTCGTCGCGGGCACCGACGCCGGTATCGCCCCGGTGAAACCGCACGGCGTGCTCACGACCGCCCCGGCGATGCTCCACGACATCGGCCTCGGCCCGGCGGAGACACTGCGCGCGATCACCTCGGTGGCGGCGGGGGTGTGCGGGCTCGGGCACCGCAAGGGCCGGGTCGCGCCCGGGTTCGACGCCGACCTGGTGGCCGTCGACGGCGATCCGCTGGCCGATCCGTCCGCGCTGCGGCGGGTGGTCGCGGTGTACGCCCGTGGTGCGGAAGTGCCACGCTGACCGGCATCACCCTAGGTCCCGGCAAAGTCGCGCGCCGGCGAGCGGGTGACCGGCCGCGGGCCGGCTGCGTGGTCTGCGCGGCGTCGCGGGGATGTCGTGAATGGGTCATTCATGTCGTCTGGCGACATGAATGAGTCATTCACTACGTTCCGCGGCAGGGTGCTGGCAAAGTCGCGCGCCGGCGAGCGGGTGACCGGCCGCGGGCCGGCCGCGTGGTCTGCGCGGCGTCGCGGGGATGTTGTGAATGGGTCATTTATGTCGTCTGGTGAGGTGAATGACTCATTCATGTCGTCGCGAATCGGCGGATCGGCCGTGCTGCCCGACTTCGCCGGGGCCCTGGGCATCACCCGAAGGGGCGTGTCCGCCCATTCGGCCGGGGGCAGCCTTATCGTTGGCGGTCATGAGCGGTGATTTCGTCGGGCGGGTTCGGGAATCCGAGCTGCTCGCCACCCGGCTCGACGAAGCGCGGTCGGGCCGCGCCCGGCTGGTCCTGATCACCGGGGAGCCGGGGATCGGGAAGACCCGCCTGGCCCAGGAACTCGGGGCGCGCGCCGACGGCGTGCCGGTCGCCTGGGGACGGGCGAGCGACGACGAAGGCAGCCCGCCGTACTGGATCTTCCGCCAGATCGCTCGCGGTCTCGGCGGCACGCTGCCGCCCGCGCTGGCCGAGGGCGCCGCCACGAGCGACTCGGCGACCGCCCGCTTCGAGGCGTTCGAAGCCTTCAGCGAGGAGCTGCGCGAACGCGCCGAGCCCGCCGGGCTGATCGTGGTGCTCGACGACCTGCAGTGGGCCGACGCCGCGTCGCTCGCGCTGCTGGTCCACGTCGTCCGTGGCATGACCGGCTCGCGGTTGCTGCTCGTCGCGACCTACCGGGACACCGAGACCGGCGGCCGGGAAGCGCTGACGACGGCTCTCGCGGCGCTGGCCCACGAGGCGGGGCAGACCCGGATCCGGCTGGTCGGGCTGCCGCCCGCGGATGTGCGACGCCGGCTGGAAGCCGTCACCGGCCAGGAGGTGACCCCGGAACTCGCCGCCGTGGTCAGCCGCCGGACCGGCGGCAACCCCTTCTTCGTCGACGAGATGGCCCCGCTGCTCGGCAGCGCCGCGGACACGCTCCCGGACGGCGTCCTCGACACCGTGCGGGCCCGGCTGGCCCGGCTCAGCCCGCCGTGTCGCGAGCTGGTCGCGACCGCCGCCGCGCTGGGCAGCGAGCTGGACCCGCCGGA
>NZ_JAAGNB010001084.1:0-6553 GCF_010550475.1 Amycolatopsis sp. SID8362 | reverse complement strand
AGCACTGCCCGGCGACGTCGCCCGCGGCTTCGGCGGCCGCGACGCCGAGGTCGGCCATCCGCGTCCACTCGTCCAGCAGCGGGCAGGCGACGCGGTAGCTGTGCCCGAGCCGGGCCAGCCGCCAGACGTCGTCGTGGCGGCCCGCGGCGAACGCGGCGTCGAGGACCGCGAGGAGGTTCGGCCACTCGGCCGCGAACCAGTCGTGTGCCTCGGTGAAGTCGCGGATCGGGGGCATGGCGTCGTCGGCGAGCACGCCGGTGAAGTCGAGCGGGTCGGCGACCGGGCCCAGCCGGCGCCGCGCCCGGTCGGCGACGGCCTGGTAGTAGCGGACGGTCCAGCCGAGCGCCTCGTCCCGCTCCTTCTCGCCGAGTTCCTGTTCCGCGAGCTCACGCAGGTAGAGCCAGACGAGGTCGTGCGGGACGAAGACGTCACGGGCGGTCTCGGCGATGAGGTTGTGCGCGGCCAGCGCGCGCAGCCGCCGTCGTGCCTCGGTGACCGGGATCTGCGCGACGGCGGCCATCACGTGCGGCCCGACCAGCACCCCGGGCACCGTGCCGAGTTGCAGGAACGTCTCGGCGATCTCGCCGGGCAGCCCGCGGAAGGAGACGTCGAACGCGGCGCGCACGCCGTCTTCGGCGCCCTCGACCTGCAGGCCGGCCAGCCGGGTGCGCTCGTTGCCCAGCTCGTCGATCAGCTCCTCCGCGGTGCGCAGCGCGCTCGCCGACAGCCGCGCGCCCGCGATCCGCAGGGCGAGCGGGAGGTAGCCGCAGAGCCGCGCGAGGGCGTGGTTGAGATCGGCCGGGCCGGCCAGCTCCTCGATCAGCCGGACGGCGTCGTCGGGGGCGAGGGTGCCGAGCACGCGCTGCTTGGCGGCGTTCGACACGGTCAGCCCGTCCAGGCGCGAGCGGCTGGTGACCACCGTCATCGTGCGGGCGCTCGGCGGCAGCAGCGGGCGCACCTGCTCGGCGGTGCGGGCGTCGTCGAGCAGCACCAGCATCCGCCGCCCGGCGATCAGCGACCGGTAAAGCGCGACGCGTTCGTGCAGCAGCTCGGGGATCTTCGCGGTTTCGACGCCGAGGCCGAGCAGGAACTGGGTGAGCAGCTCGGCCGGCTCCAGCGGCGGGTGGTGCGGGTCGAAGCCGCGCAGCGACGCGAACAGGACGCCGTCCGGGAACCGCGACGCGACGCGGTGCGCCCACCACACGACCAGCGTGCTCTTGCCGACCCCGGCGGTTCCGGTGACCACGGCGATCGTGGTCTCCCCGGCTTCGGCGCGGGTGACGAGCGCGTCGAGCCAGGCCAGCTCGTCCCCCCGCCCGGCGAGGCTCGGCACGGCAGCGGGCAACTGCGAAATCGGCTTCGCGGCGGCGTCGCTTTCACGTGAAAGCGCCCACCTGGGGGCGGCACTTTCACGTGAAAGTGCCGGGAGGTCGTCGTTGAGGACGCGCTCGTGCAGCCAGCGCAGCTCGGTGCCGGGCTCGACGCCCAGGGTGCCGAGGGTGGCGCGCGAGACGGTCCGGTACAGCTCGAGCGCGTCCCCGCGGCGCCCGGCGTGGTAGAGCGCCCGCATCAGCTGCCCCGCCGTCCGCTCGGCCAGCGGATCGGCCCGCACGATCGGGCTGAGCTCGACGATCAGCTCGGCGTGCCGCCCGAGCTCGAGGTCGGCGTCGACGCGCGCGCCGTGCACGGCCAGGCGGAGGTCTTCGAGTTCGGGGGCCCGCAGCGAGTCGGGCACCCCGCCGAGCGCGGGCCCCTGCCACAGCGCGAGCGCCTCGGCCAGCAGCGCGGCCGCGACCTCGGGGGTGGCCAGCGAGGCCCGGTCCAGCAACGCGTGCGCGCGGTGGACGTCGACCCGGTCGGGATCGACGTCGAGCCGATAGCCCGGCGGCGTGGTGAGGATGCTGGGGCCGTCGATCTCCCGAAGGATCCGCCGCAGGTGCGAGACGTTGCCGTGGATGATCGTCCGGACGGTCGCGGGCGGATCGTGCCCCCACAGCGCGTCGATGATGTCGTCGAGCCCGACGACCTTCCCCGGCTTGAGGGCGAGCAGCGCGAGCAGGCCGCGGACGCCGGGTCCGCCGATCGGCACGGGTTCGCCACCGTGGACGAGCTGGACGGGCCCGAGCAGCTGGAACCGGATCGGGGCCATGCTCGCGCCCACCTCCCCGGGGTCCACGGTTGTCCCGGCGTCGCCCTCGCCGGGAAAATCAACCTACCGTGGCTGCCCGCCGCCGAGTACCACCCGCCCGGGGACGGCGGAGGCCCGGCACCAGGAGTTTTGGCCACTCTGCGGATTCCGCAGCGTCGGTGTTCACGCCCTGCGACATCCCGCGGGCGGGCCGCTGCCCTGGCACACCGGCCCGCCGGCCACTCGCCACGGCCGGCGCCGGTCGGTTCAGACCGAGGGCGGTCGGCCCCCGGCGACTTGCCTGAGGCCTGGCCCGGACGTAGTGAATGACTCATTCATGTCGCCAGACGACATGAATGACTCATTCATGTCATCCGGCCCCCGGGATCTCAGGCCGCCGAGACGGGCCACGCGACCGGCCCCGGACGTGGAACGACCCCGTACCACCGGTCCCGATCCGGTGGTACGGGGTCGTGCTGGAACTCCCGGCCGGGCCGCCAGGGGGCGCGGTCCGCCCGTCGTCTTCGCGGGCGATCGGGCGGGTGTGCTCACCCCGAGCGAAGCACCCGCCGCCGATCGTCTGCCAAGACGTCTGTTGCGCGGACCACACGCCCACGCGGTGGCGACACGGTAACAAAGCGCACCGAGTTCGTCACCGGCGGGCTCACCTCGTGATCGGCGACGAGTCTCGTCCCGCGATGAAGGCCGGTCGCGGGACGCTGGCCGCGAACGGTTCCTGCAGCGCGTTCTCCACGCTGTTGAACACCAGGAAGATGTTCGAGCGCGGGTACGGCGTGATGTTGTTCCCGGAGCCGTGCATGATGTTCGAGTCGAACCACAGGGCCGAGCCCGCCTGGCCGGTGAACTGGTCGATGCCGTGCTCGGCCGCCATCTTGGTGATGTCGTCCTCGCTCGGCACGCCGACCCGCTGGTCCTTGAGCGAGCTCTTGTAGTTCTCGTCCGGCGTCTCGCCGGCGCACTGGACGAACGTCCGGTGCGAGCCCGGCATGATCATCAGGCCGCCGTTGAACGGGTAGTTGTCGGTCAGCGCGATGGAGCAGCTGACCGCGCGCGGGGCCGGCATGCCGTCCTCCGCGTGCCAGGTTTCGAAGTCCGAGTGCCAGTAGAACCCGGTGCCCTTGAAGCCCGGCATGTAGTTGACGCGGCTCTGGTGGATGTACACGTCGGAGCCGAGCAGCTGCCGGGCCCGGTCGAGCACGCGCGGGTCGCGCACCAGTTCGGCGATCAGGTCCGAGATCTCGTGGACGTCGAAGATCGACCGGACTTCACCGGTCTTCGCCTCGGTGATCACGCGCTCGTCTTCGGCGAGCTCGGTGTCGGAGGACAGCCGCACCAGTTCCTGCCAGTACGTCTGCACTTCCCCGACGGAGAGCATGTCGTCGACCACGGTGTAACCCTTGGTCTCGTGGTTCGCCAGTGTGGCGGCGTCGATCGGACCGTCGGCTTCGGTACCCCACACGGTGGGGTGCACGCGCGGCAGATGAGCCGGCGTACCGGTGATCCGGGTCGGGTAACCGTCGTCGACCCGGGTGTCCGTCAGCGTCACGGGCTTCGCCTCCTGTTTCCTCTCCGGTGTTTTACGAGTCCTCGGTGATCAGCGGGTACACGCCGTTTTCGTCGTGCACCTCGCGGCCGGTCACCGGGGGGTTGAACACGCACACGCACTTGATCTCGGTGCGCGGCCGGACCTGGTGCTTGTCGTGGTCGTTGAGCAGGTACAGCGTCCCCGGCTTGAGCGGGTACACCTTGCCGGTCGCGAGGTCTTCGATCTCGCCCTCACCGGAGGTGATGAACACCGCCTCGATGTGGTTGGCGTACCAGAAGTCGTTCACCGTTCCCGCGTACAGCGTGGTCTCGTGGACCGAAAAGCCGACGCCCTCCTTGGCGAGGATGATTCTCTTGCTGCGCCAGTTGGGGGTCTTGATGTCGGCGTCGGTGTCGGTGACCTCGTCGAGCGTGCGGACGAGCACGGGCGTACTCCTTTACTTCTTCAGGACGGCCTTGATGGACTCGTCGATGATCGACAGGCCCTGGGTGAGCTCGTCGTCGGTCAGGGTCAGCGGCGGCAGCAGCTTCATGACTTCGCCGTCGGGACCGGAGGTTTCCATCAGGAGGCCGCGCGCAAACGCTTCCGCGCAGACGCGCCCGGCCAGGTCACCGTTCTGGAACTCGATGCCGCGCGCCAGGCCGCGGCCCTTGGCGAGCAGTTCGGCCTCGGGGTAGGCCTCGACGATGCCGGAGAACGCGGCGGCGATGCGCTCGCCCTTCGCCTTCGTCGACTTCTCGAGCTCGTCGTCGCTCCAGTAGGCGTCGATCGCCGCCTTGGCCGTGACGAACGCCGGGCTGATGCCGCGGAACGTGCCGTTGTGCTCGCCGGGCTCCCAGACGTCGAGCTCGGGCTTGATCAGCGTCAGCGCCATCGGGATGCCGTAGCCGCCGATCGACTTGGAGAGGCAGACGATGTCCGGCTTGATCCCGGCGTCCTCGAAGCTGAAGAACGGTCCGGTGCGGCCGCAGCCCATCTGGACGTCGTCGAGGATCAGCAGGATGTTGTGGCGCTTGCAGAGTTCGTCGAGGCCCTTCAGCCACTCCAGGCGCGCGGCGTTGATGCCGCCTTCGCCCTGCACGCCTTCGACGATCACCGCGGCCGGCTCGTTGAGCCCGCTGCCGGAGTCTTCGAGGAGCTTCTCGAAGTAGAGGAAGTCCGGCATCGCGCCGTCGAAGTACTTGTCGTACGGCATCGGGGTGGCGTGCACCAGCGGGACGCCGGCGCCGCCGCGCTTCATCGAGTTGCCGGTGACCGACAACGCGCCCAGGGTCATGCCGTGGAAGGCGTTGGTGAAGTTGATGACCGATTCCTTGCCGGTCACCTTGCGCGCCAGCTTCAGCGCCGCCTCGACGGCGTTCGCGCCACCCGGACCCGGGAACACGACCTTGTAGTTCAGGTCGCGCGGGTCGAGGATCTTGTCGCGGAAGGTCTGCAGGAAGTCCCGCTTGGCCACGGTGAACATGTCCAGCGCGTGCGTGACGCCGTCACGCTGGATGTAGTCGATGAGGGCCTGCTTCAGCACCGGGTTGTTGTGCCCGTAGTTCAGCGCGCCGGCGCCGGCGAAGAAGTCCAGGTAGGCCTTGCCGCTCTCGTCGTAGAGGTGGCTGCCCTGCGCGCGGTCGAACACGACCGGCCAGCCGCGGCTGTAGCTGCGTACTTCGGATTCGAGCTCTTCGAAGATGCTCATGGTGTTTCTTTTCTCCTACTCGCCCGGATCTTTGCGTGGTGTGAGCGGACCGATGCGGTAAAGCTCTTCGGCCAGGTGCCCGGCTTCGGGGAAATCTTCCCCGGCGAACAGCACACTGGATTCCATCGCGGCGTTCCACCGCTTCGCGAACGACGCGAAGAGCCGGATGGACGCCTCGTTGTCCGGGGTGATGGTGGTCTCGAGGTAACGCACTCCGTCGGCGACGAGTCTCGTGTAGAGGGCGTCGAGCAGGGCCCCGGCCAGGCCCTTTCCGCGCTGCGACGCGTCGACCGCCACCTGCCAGACGAGCGCTGCTTCGGGCTCGTCGGGCCTGCGGTAGGCGATGACGAATCCGACCGCCTTGCCGTCCTCGCGCGCGACCACCGAAGACCCGGCGAAATCGCGGCACCACAGCATGTATGCGTACGGCGAGTTGAGATCGAGCTTGGCGGAATCGCGCGCGATTCTCCACAGCTCCGCGCCGTCCGCCTTGGTCGGGGATTCGATCAAGTGCGTTACGGACATACTCAGGAAACGTAACAGAGAATTTTCCACCCGCCAGCGACGCAGCTCACGACCCCCGTCATGACCTGCGGCGACGCGGGGTACCCGGTGAGGAGTCCCACAAACATGTTTGAAGCGGACGCTGCTTGGGCACACGCGCGCCTGGGTCGCTCGCGCGTGGCTCGCGACCTATCCGCACGATGAACCCAAACGGGGTTGATCGCAAGGCGACGGGCCGATCACGCTCCGGCCCGAGGCGTCGCTTTCACGTGAAAGCGACGCCTCAGGCACGCTTGCGGTGGCGGACGCCGCGCACGATCGCGCTCACCGGCATCACCACCGCGGGCAGGATCAGCAGGCCCGACACCACCAGCCACCACACCGCGCCGTCGCCGCGGCGCCAGCCGGCGACGACCGAGCCGAGCCAGCCGAAGAACGGCTGGGCCAGCGGTGGCAGGAACGCGGCCAGCAGCAGCGCCGCCACCACGAGCACCCCGAGCGCGGCGAACAGCTTGCGCGCGAAGTGGCCCATCGTGAGCAGCGCCGTCGCCAGGTAGACGACCGCGCCCGCCAGCACCGAGAGGCCGATCCACTGCAGCACCGCGCCGCCGTTGCCGCCGAGCACCAGGCCCGCCAGCAGCGCGAGGACGCCGGCGGCGAGCGA
>NZ_JAAGNB010001036.1:0-2205 GCF_010550475.1 Amycolatopsis sp. SID8362 | reverse complement strand
ACACGCGGGGCCGCGAACCGGACTGGGCCGCGGTGTTCGAGGGCACCGGCGCGCGGCGGATCCCGCTGCCGACGTACGCCTTCCAGCGCGAGCGCTACTGGCTGGAGGCGAAGGAAACCGCCGGTGACGTGGCTTCGGTCGGCCTGGGGGCGACCGAACACCCGTTGCTCGGCGCCGCGGTGTCGCTCGCCGGGGGTGACGGCTTCCTGTTCACGGGCGTGCTGTCCCGGCGGGCGCACCCGTGGCTGGCCGACCACGCCGTGCTCGGCACGGTGCTGCTGCCCGGCACCGCGATGCTGGAACTGGCGCTGCGGGCGGGGGAGCAGGCGGGCTGCGGGCGCGTCGAAGAGCTGACGCTGGAAGCCCCGCTCGTCCTCGGCGACGACGGCGTCCAGGTCCAGCTCGCGGTCGGGGCGCCGGACGGCGAGGGCCGCCGGAGCGTCGGCCTGCACTCGCGCCCCGACGGCGCCGCCTTCGACGAACCGTGGGTGCGGCACGCCACCGGCTTCCTGGCGCCGGGAACGGCCGCGCCGGGACCGGACCTGAGCGAGTGGCCGCCGCCGGGTGCTGAACCCGTTTCGGTGGAGGGCATCTACGACGCCGTCGAGACGGCCGGATTCCACTATGGACCGGCGTTCCGGGGACTGCGCGCGGCCTGGCGACGCGGCGAGGAGGTGTTCGCCGAAGTCGCGCTCGACGCCGAATACGGCCCCGAACGCTTCGGCGTCCACCCGGCATTGCTGGACGCCACGTTGCACGCGGCGGGCCTGGCCACGCCGGACGCGGCGCCGGAAGGACGGCTGCCGTTCGCGTGGACCGACGTCTCGCTGTTCGCCGCGGGCGCCGCCGAAGTCCGGGTGCGGCTGGTCCCGGCGGGCACCGGCGCGGTGTCGCTGACGCTGGCCGACCCGGCCGGGAAGCCGGTCGCCACCATCGGTTCCCTGGTGTCGCGGCCGGTGTCGGCCGAGGGCTTGGACTCCTCCCGCAGCCTGCGCGACGCACTGTTCACTTTGGACTGGCAGCCCGCACCGGCCGGGGACTTCTCCGGTCCGATCGAGGTCGCCGAGCTGCCTTCCGGCACGGGTTCGGTTCCCGCTCAGGTCCGTGAAGTGACCGCCGCGACCCTGAAGCTGCTGCAGGACTGGCTCACGGGCTCGTCGGACGCCCGGCTCGTGTTCGTGACGCGGGGTGCGGTCGCCGACGATCCCAACCTCGCCGCGGCCGCCGCGTGGGGCCTCGTGCGGGCCGCGCAGTCGGAGAACCCCGGCCGGTTCGTGCTGCTCGACGTCGACACCGACGACCTGGCCGACGACGTCCTCGCCGCCGCGGCGGCCACCGGGGAACCCCAGCTTTCCCTCCGCGACGGCGAACTGCGGATGCTGCGCCTGGCGCGCCCGGCGGAGTCCGATGTGGACACGCCGGTGCTCGACGGCACCGTGCTGATCACCGGCGGTCTGGGCAGCATCGGCGCGCTCACCGCCCGGCACCTCGCCGCGCAGGGTGTCCGCCGGCTGGTGCTGACCGGACGTCGCGGCCCGGATACCCCCGGTGCCGCCGAGCTGGTCTCGGACCTTTCCGGCTTGGGTGCCGAGGCCGTCGTGGTCGCGTGTGACGTCGCCGATCGCGAGGCTTTGGCGGCGGTGCTGGCGGACATCCCGGACCTGTGCGCCGTGGTGCACGCGGCGGGCGTGCTCGACGACGGTGTCGTGGAATCTCTTACCCCGGAACGGTTCGAGGCCGTGTTCCGGCCCAAGGTGGACGCCGCGTGGGCGTTGCACGAGCTGACCGCGGACCGGCCGCTGGCCGCGTTCGTCGTGTTCTCCTCCGCCGCGGGTGTCATGGGCGGTGCGGGACAGGGCAACTACGCCGCGGCCAACGCGTTCCTCGACGCGCTGATGACCCGGCGGCGGGCGGCCGGTCTGCCCGGCACCGCGATGGCGTGGGGTGCCTGGGCCCAGGGCATGGCCGCCGACCTTGCCGACGCCGACCTGCGCCGGATGAGCCGCGGCGGCATGATCCCGCTGTCCACTGTGGATGGCCTGGCGCTGTTCGACGCGGCGCTCGCTTCGCCCGCCCCGGTGCAGCTGCTGAGCCGGCTGGACCTCGCCGTGCTCGGCAGGCAGGCCGCGTCCGGGATGCTGCCGTGGCTGTTGCGCGGCCTGGTCCGGACGCCGATGCGGCGAGCGGGCGAAGCGGTCGACGCCG
>NZ_JAAGNB010000995.1:0-819 GCF_010550475.1 Amycolatopsis sp. SID8362 | reverse complement strand
GCTCGTAGAACTCCAGCGCCGTCCGGAATCCGCGCAGGGCGGCGGCGTGCTCCCCGCGGTAGTGGGCGGCCCAGGCGTCGTGCGCGAGCGCGGTGGCCTCGCCGTGGCGGTCGCCGATCGCGCGGTACTCCCGCAGGGCTTCGCGGTAGCACTCCGACGCCCCGTCGAGGTCGCCGCGGTCGACCAGCGCGACGCCGAGGTTGGCCGTCGTCGTCGCCAGCGCCCACCGGTCGCCCGCCGCTTCGGCCGCCGCGCGGGCCCAGCGGTGCGTCGCGATCCACGGGTCCCACAGCTTCGCCAGGAAGAAGTAGCCGCGCAGGCAGAACGCGAGCTGCCAGCACCGGTCGTACTCGCCCAGCTCGCCGGCCCGGCGGCACAGCGCCACCAGGTTCGGCCACTCCGCGCGGAACCACGCGACGCCGTCGAGCGGAGCCGGCTCGGGAAGGCCGTCGGGGTAGGCGATCTCCGGGCGGTAGCGCTGCGGCGCCAGTTCCCGGTCGGCCCGCTCGGCCTCGCGGACAGCGAACGCGGCGAGCCTGCCGAACGCCCGCTCCCGCTCGCCCTCGGCCAGCGGGGTCCCGGCGGCGAACACGCGCAGGAGGTCGTGGAAGCCGTAGCGGTCGGTCGCGGGTTGGGTGACCAGGTACGCGTCGTGGAGCCGGTCGAGCAGCCGGTCGGTCTCCCGCGGCGGGAACCCGCCCAGCGCGCTCGCCGCGCGCACGTCGAGGTCGCTGCCCGGGTGCAGGGCCAGCAGCCCGAACAGCCGGGCCTCCGCGGTGCCGAGCTGCCGGGCCGACAACCGGAAGGCCGCGGACAGGC
>NZ_JAAGNB010000097.1:0-23640 GCF_010550475.1 Amycolatopsis sp. SID8362 | reverse complement strand
TCGACCAGCCGCGGCGTGGCGGTGAGCGCGCCGCTCCACCGCCACAGTCCGTCCGCGGCCGACAGCGAGCCGCTGTCGAGCCCGCCCTGGACGAGTTCCCGCAGGAACAACGGGTTCCCCAGGGTGAGGTGCCACAGCCGGTGCTCCGCGCCGTCGTCGAGCCGCCCGCCCAGCGCCGCGGTGACCAGCTCGATCGTCTGCGCCCGGGTCAGTTCGCCGACGTCGAGCCGTTCGGCCACGCGGTCCTTCCACATCGCGAACACCGGGTCGGGCACGCTGACGCCGTGCGGCGCGATCACGATGACGAACGCCGCCGCCGTGGCGGCCAGCTGGTGCACCAGCGTCGCGGACAGGTCGTCGAGCAGGTGCGCGTCGTCGACGCACAGCACCAGCCGCCGCCCCTCCGCGCCCCGCGTCAGGTGCCCGGCCACCTGGTTGAGCCGGTGCGCGCGGTCGGCCGTGCCGTCGGCGCTGCCGGGCAGGAGGTGGGCGAAGGCGCCGAACGGGATCGTCGACGCGGACGACATCGCGCGCACCCAGTGCGTGCGCGCGCCGTCACGGGCCAGCTCGGTCAGCAGCACCTTGGCCAGGCGGGTCTTGCCGGCCCCGGCACGGCCGGTCAGCAGCAGGCCGCACACCTCCGCGTCGGCCAGCGCCCGGCGCGCGAACGCCAGCTCCTGTTCGCGGCCGACCAGCGGCCAGTCGTTCGCCACACCCACTGCCTCCCCGCCTGCGCACAGTCTTTCTCCGGATAATGACAACGGACGGGCCCGCCAAGTACCGAATCCGCGCAGCGATTTGGCATAATTCGCCAGGCGGCTCGACAAATGCGACACAACGGACAGTTGATCTGGTATTCCGTGAGCATTTCCCGGTTATTCTCCCAGCACCGTGATCAACCGTTTTCGCGGAATTCAAGACAACTCCTCGCGGGGACGCCAGGATGGGCTCACCCCGTTCCCCGAAGTGAGGACCCGAGGATGACCCGCCTGCCCGCACTGGCCGTCGCCGCGCTCACCGCCTCCGCGCTGCTGACCGGCACGGCCGACGCCGCGAGCCCACCGTTCACCGCGTCGGTGTTCCGGGCGACGCACAACAGCTATTCGGGCAACGTCGACGGCGCCAAGAACTCGATCGCCTACCAGCTCGACCACGGCGTCCGGTTCATCGAGCTCGACGTCCACGACAACGGCTACGCGATCGCCCACGACTACGGCGTCGGCCACGACTCCCCCGGCAACCTCGTCGACCACAGCGGCGGCAACCCGGCCTCGAACAACCTCCGCGACTGGCTGACCACGGTGAACACGTGGTCGGCGCAGCACCCGGCCGCCGCGCCGATCGTCGTCATGCTCGACCTCAAGGACGACCTCACCGACAACCCCTCGTTCGCGGCCGGCAACCTCACCGCCGTCAACCAGGAGCTCGAGTCGGTGTTCGGCGGCCGCCTGCTGCGCGCCCAGGACTACCCGGCCGGGCAGCCGGACGTCGACTCGCTCCGCGGGCGCGTGCTGCCGCTGCTGTCCGGGCACGCCGGCAGCCGCGCGGAGTACAAGCGGGACGTCGGCTACCACCCGGCCGTCGCGCTCAACGGGCGCGGCCAGATCGTCGAGGTGCACGACTCCGGCGGCGGTGCGCTCTGGTACTGGACCGGGACCTACGGCGCCGACGGCCGCGTCACCTGGCTGCGGCACGGGAAGTACGACAGCGGGCAGACCCCGGCCGTCGCGCTCAACGACAACGGCGACCTCGTCGAAGTCCACCAGTCGCAGAGCGCGACCACGCTCTGGTACCACGTCGGCAAGCTCGGCGCGGACGGCGAGATCACCTGGCAGGCGTCCCACCAGTACGACAACGGCGTGCAGCCGACGGTCGCGTTCACCGACGCCACGCACCTGCGGGAGATCCACCAGAGCCAGAGCAGCAGCCAGAACTGGACGTGGACCGGCACGCTGTCGGCCGCCACCGTCTCCTGGACCGGCAACGCCAAGACGTCCGACGCGCGCTTGGCCAAGGACACCGCCGTCAACGGCACGCGGCGGGTGAAGGTGTGGACCGGCGCCGACGGCCCGACGCCGTCGAACACGCTGCGCGCGGACACCGCGAGCGTCGCCGGCGACCGGATCCGCTACCGGCAGGTCGCGTTCGACGAGTTCCAGAAGGGTGACAGCGCGGAGCTGCAGCAGGGCGCGCTGTTCTACGGCGCTCCCGCGACGGAGTCGGCCTTCATCACTTCGGCCCGGCAGTCGGGCAAGCTGGTCCGCGGCTGGGACTTCGACTCGGCCGGCGAGGCGACGAACCCGCTCGCGAACTACCCGGCGACCAACCACCCGTACGACGCCTGGTACCAGTCGTTGCTGACCGGCGCCGCCGAGTAGCCGTCAGCGCTTCGTCAGGGGCCGGTCAGCGCCCCTGGCGAAGCTCGGCGGCATGAAGAACCTCACCGTCCTGATCTCCGGCGCCAGCATCGCCGGCCCCGCCCTCGCCCACTGGCTGACCCGCTACGGCTGCACCGTCACCGTCGTCGAACGCGCGCCGTCGGTGCGGCCCGGCGGGCAGGCCGTCGACTTCAAGGGCGCCACGCACCGGACCGTGCTCGAGCGCATGGGCATCCTCGGCGACGTCCTCGCGCACCAGACCGGCGGGCAGGACCAGACGATCATCGACGCCACCGGAAAGCCGCAGGCGGTCATCCCCGGTGAATTCACCGGCGGCGAGATCGAAATCCGCCGCGGCGACCTGGCGGAAATCCTTTACGCGCATTCCGGATGCGAATACCTCTTCGGCGACACCATCACGTCGCTGACCGAAACCGACGGCGGCGTCGACGTCACCTTCGCCACCGCCACGCCGCGCCGGTTCGACCTGGTGGTCGGCGCGGACGGGATCCACTCGAACGTCCGGCGGCTGGCGTTCGGCCCGGAACGCGACTACGTCCAGTACCTCGGGTACCACTACGCGCTGGCCGAGCTCGGCGAGGACGTCGCCGACGGCGAAGCGGTGATGTACAACGAGCCCGGCCGGATGACCGCCGTCGGCGGGCCGAAGGCGTCGGCCTTCTTCGTCTTCGCCTCGCCGGAGCTGGACTACGACCGCACGGACACCGCGCAGCAGCGGAAACTGCTGGCCGACGCCTACCGGGGCGCCGGCTGGCGGGTGCCCGAGCTGATGGCGAAGGTCCCCGAGGCCCGCGAGTTCTACCTGGACACCCTCAGCCGCGTCAAGATCGACCACTACTCGCGCGGCCGCGTCGTGCTCCTCGGCGACGCCGCCTACGGCAACACCCTCGGCGGCTTCGGGACCGGCCTGGCGATCGTCGGCGCGTACGTCCTCGCTGGGGAGCTCCTCGCCGCCGGCGGCGACCACGAAATCGCCTTCGCCCGCTACGAAGAGCTGTTCCGCGGCTACGCCAAGATCTCGCAGCGCGGCAGCGCGGGCCCGTTCCTCGCGCCGCCGTCACCGCTGCGGATCAAGCTGCGGGACTGGACGTTCAAGTCCCGCTTCCTGCTCGGCCTGATGCTCAAGGCGACCGACAAGTTCGCCACGGACATCGAGCTGAAGGACTACGCCCCGGGCTCGTAGGCGAGGTTCGGGCGCAGCCACTGCTCGACCTCGGCCACTTCGACGCCCTTGCGGCGCGCGTAGTCCTCGATCTGGTCGCGGCCGAGCCGTCCGACGGTGAAGTAGCGGGAGTCCGGGTGGGCGAAGATCAGCCCGGACACGCTCGCCGCCGGAGTCATCGCGTACGACTCGGTCAGCGCCATGCCCAGCCCGTCCGCTTCCAGCAGCTCGAACAGCTCGCGCTTCTGGCTGTGGTCCGGGCTGGCCGGGTAGCCCAGCGCCGGGCGGATGCCGCGGAACCGCTCCGCGTGCAGGTCTTCCAGCAGCGGCTCGGCGTCGGGCTCGAACCAGTCGCGGCGGGCCTTGAGGTGGATGTACTCGGCGAAGGCCTCGGCGAGCCGGTCGGCCAGCGCCTTGACCATGATCGCCTTGTAGTCGTCGTGCTCGGCCTCGAACCGCGCGGCCAGGTCCTCGGCGCCGTGGATGGCCACCGCGAAACCGCCCAGGTGGTCACCGGCCGGGGCGATGTAGTCGGCCAGGCAGCGGTTCGCGCGGTCGGCCGGCTTCGACGTCTGCTGGCGCAGCATCGGGAACCCGACGTGGGAATATTCGCCGTCGAGGACGATGTCGTCGCCTTCGCTGTGCGCCGGCCAGAACGCGTACGCGCCCTTCGCGGTGAAGCTGCCGTCGGCGACGATCTGGTCGAGCAGCGCGTTCGCGTCGTCGAACAGCTCGCGGGCGACCGGCTGCTCCACGATGGCCGGGTACTTGCCCTTGAGCTCCCAGGCCAGGAACAGGAACTGCCAGTCGACCATCTCGCGCAGCTCGGGGATGCTCGGCTCGACCACGCGCAGGCCGGTGAACGCCGGGGTGGGCAGTTCGTCGAACGACACCTGCTCCGGGTTCGCGCGCGCCTGTTCGAGGGTGAGCATCGGGCGGCGCTGCTTGCTCGCGTGCTGCTCGCGCAGCACCTCCTGGTCGGCCCGGTTCTTCTCGGCCAGCGCGATCGAGCGGTCGGGGTCGAGCAGGTCCGACACCACGCCGACCACGCGGGAGGCGTCGAGCACGTGCACCGTCGTGTTGTCGTAGGCCGGGGCGATCTTGACCGCCGTGTGCTGCCGCGACGTCGTGGCGCCGCCGATCAGCAGCGGCAGCTTCAGCCCGCGCCGCTGCATTTCGGTGGCGACGGCGACCATCTCGTCGAGCGACGGCGTGATCAGCCCGGACAACCCGACAGCGTCGGCGCCTTCGGTGACCGCGGTGTCGAGGATCTTGCCGGCCGGCACCATCACGCCGAGGTCGATCACCTCGTAGTTGTTGCAGCCCAGCACGACCCCGACGATGTTCTTGCCGATGTCGTGGACGTCGCCCTTCACCGTGGCGAGCACGATCTTGCCCTGGCCGCCGCTCGACGCGAGCCTGCCCTCCTGGCGCGCCTTCTCCTTCTCCGCCTCCATGAACGGCTCCAGGTAGGCGACGGACCGCTTCATCACGCGCGCGCTCTTGACCACCTGCGGCAGGAACATCTTGCCGGAGCCGAACAGGTCGCCGACGATCTTCATGCCGTCCATCAGCGGGCCCTCGATGACGTCGAGGGGCCGCGCCAGCTGCTGCCGCGCTTCTTCGGTGTCTTCCTCGATGAAGTCGACGATGCCGTGCACCAGCGCGTGGGACAGCCGCTCCTCGACCGGACCTTCGCGCCAGGACAGGTCGACGACGCGCTTGGTGCCGCTGCCCTTGACGTTCTCGGCGAACGCCACCAGCCGGTCGGTCGCGTCCTCGCGGCGGTCGAAGAGCACGTCCTCGACCAGTTCGAGGAGGTCCTTCGGGATGTCCTGGTAGACCGCGAGCTGGCCGGCGTTGACGATGCCCATGTCCAGGCCGACCTGCACGGCGTGGAACAGGAACGCCGAGTGCATCGCCTCGCGGACGACGTCGTTGCCGCGGAAGGAGAACGACAGGTTCGAGATGCCGCCGCTGATGTGGACGCCGGGACAGCGTTCCTTGATCCGGGGCAGCGCGTCGATGAACGCCTTGGCGTAGCCGTTGTGCTCGGCGATGCCGGTGGCGACCGCGAGGACGTTCGGGTCGAAGATGATGTCCTCGCCTGCGAAGCCCGCCTTCTGCGTGAGCAGGTCGTAGGCCCGGCCGCAGATCTCGACCTTGCGGTCGGCGGTGTCGGCCTGCCCCTGCTCGTCGAAGGCCATCACGACGACGCCGGCGCCGTAGTCGCGGATCGTGCGCGCCTGGGCCAGGAAGGGCTCCTCGCCCTCCTTGAGGCTGATCGAGTTGACCACGCCCTTGCCCTGCAGGCAGCGCAGGCCGGCTTCGAGCACGCTCCACTTGGAGCTGTCGACCATCACCGGGATCCGGGCCACCTCGGGCTCGGTGGCGATCAGGTTGAGGAACGTGGTCATCGCCTGCTCGGAGTCGAGCAGGTCGGCGTCCATGTTGACGTCGAGCAGGTTGGCGCCGCCGCGGACCTGCTCCAGCGCGACGTCCACGGCGGCCTGGTGGTCGTCGGACTCGATGAGCCGGCGGAACCGCTTGGAGCCGGTGACGTTCGTGCGCTCGCCGATCATCACAAACCCGGTGTCGGGGCCGATGCCGAAGGGCTCGAGCCCGCTGAACCGGGTGTGCGTACGCGGTGCGGGCACCTCTCGCGGCGTGACGCCCTTCGCGGCTTCGGCGATCTTCGCGATGTGCGCCGGGCTGGTGCCGCAGCAGCCGCCGACCAGGTTGACCAGGCCGTCGCGGGCGAACCCGCCGATCAGCCCGGCGGTCTGCTCCGGCGTCTCGTCGTAGCCGCCGAAGGCGTTCGGCAGCCCGGCGTTGGGGTGGCAGGCGACGTAGGCGTCGGCGATCCGGGCGAGCTCCTCGACGTGCGGGCGCATCTCCTCGGCGCCCAGCGAGCAGTTCACGCCCACGACCAGCGGTTTCGCGTGCTCGATCGAACTCCAGAACGCCTCGACGGTCTGGCCCGAGAGCGTCCGGCCGCTGAGGTCGACGATGGTCACCGAGATCCACAGCGGCAGGTCCGGCGCCACCTCGCGGGCGGCGGCGATCGCGGCCTTGCAGTTCAGGGTGTCGAAGATCGTCTCGATCAGCAGCAGGTCGACGCCGCCCTCGGCGAGCCCGGCGATCTGCTCCGCGTACGACGCCTTGACCTGCTCGAACGTCACCGCGCGGTACGCCGGGTCGTCGACCTTCGGCGACAGGCTGAGCGTGACGTTGAGCGGGCCGATCGAGCCGGCGACGAACCGGCCGCCGAACTCGTCGGCGGCCTGGCGGGCGAGCTGCGCGCCGCGGACGTTCATCTCGTGGACGTGGGACTGCAGCCCGTAGTCGGCCTGGCCGATGCTGGTGGCGGTGAAGGTGTTCGTCGTGGTGATGTCGGCGCCCGCGGCCAGGTACTGGCGGTGGACGTCGAGGATGACGTCCGGGCGGGTGAGGTTGAGCAGGTCGGGGTCGCCGGTGACGTCGTGGGTGTGCTCGCCGAAGCGGTCACCGCGGTAGTCGGCGGGGGTCAGCCCGGCACCCTGCAGCATGGTGCCCCAGGCGCCGTCCAGCACCGCCACCCGCTGGTCGAACAGCTCGCGCAGGCGCGCCTCGGACTCTCGCGGGGTGTTCACCGGCAGCCTCCCTTGGTCGGGAGGCGCCCTTGGTTGGTCAATCCCGGCCGAGCGTGGCGGACCCGGTGGTCCGTTGCAGCGCCTCTCGGCCTGTGGTCCACGGTATCGGATCCCGGGCCGCGCACGCCATCCCGCCCCGCCCCGGATTCCACGGACTGGGACGCTCTCCGTCCACAAAGGATTGACACGTTGCCTCCCCGGTCGTCGCGGGCCCCTCCACCGTGCCGGTGATCCGCCCCGCCGCTCTGCTCCCCGCCTGCCCACCCGCACCACGTCCAGCGCGGCTCGACCGGCGCTGGACAGGGTCACCAAGGGTACTCGACCAACGACCCTCCGCAGCACCCGGCCTGCCTTGAAAACTGAAACACGTTCTAATACGCTCACGCCGTGGACTACGGAATCGTGCTGTTCACCAGCGACCGGGGCATCACCCCGGCAGCCGCCGCGCGCGTCGCGGAGGCCGCCGGGTTCGCCACCTTCTACGTGCCCGAGCACACGCACATCCCGGTGAAGCGGGAGTCGCCGCACCCGCGCACCGGCGACGCGTCCCTGCCCGACGACCGCTACAGCCGCACCCTCGACCCGTGGGTCGCGCTGGCGACGGCGGCCGCGGTGACGTCGCGGATCAGGCTGTCCACGGCGGTCGCCCTGCCGGTGGAGAGCGACCCGATCACCCTGGCCAAGACGATCGCGAGCCTCGACCACCTCTCCGGCGGCCGCGTCACGCTCGGCACCGGCTTCGGCTGGAACGTCGACGAGCTGAACGACCACGGCGTGCCCGGCAACCGCCGCCGCACCGCGCTGCGGGAGTACCTCGAGGCGATGAGTGCACTGTGGACGGAGGAAGAAGCGGCCTACGACGGGGAGTTCGTGTCGTTCGGGCCGAGCTGGGCGTGGCCGAAGCCGGTCCAGGCGCACATCCCGGTGCTGCTCGGCGCGGGCCCGACGGAGAAGACGTTCCGCTGGATCGCCCGCCACGCCGACGGCTGGATCACGACGCCGGCGGACACCGACCTGGACGGGCACGTGGCGCTGCTGAAGGAGATCTGGGCTGCGGAGGGCCGCGCGGGAGCACCGCGGATCTGCGCGCTCGGCGAGCGTCCTGATCCGGAACGGCTGGCGCACTTGGACGCGCTCGGGGTGAGCGAGACGATCTTCGGGCTGCCGGACCGGGCGCCGGAGGAAGTGGAAGCGTGGGTCGGCCGGCTCGCCGGCAAGCTGGGCCTGGCCGCGCCGGTGGGCTGAGCGCGCCCGGACGTCAGGGTTCCGGCAGAGTCGCGCCGGCGAGCGGGTGACCGGCCGCAGGCTGGCCTCGTGGCCTGCCCGGCGTCGCGGGGATGTCATGAAAGGGTCATTCATGTCGTCTGGTGAGGTGAATGACCCTTTCATGACATCGCGGCTGGGCGGATCGGCCGTGCTGCCCGACTTTGCCGAGGCCTGCGCCCGGACGTAGTGAATGACTCATTCCTGTCGTCGGACGACATGAATGAGTCATTCACTACACGTCAGCCCTTCGCGCCGACCCCCTGCCGCGCCCGCAGGTCGAGCTCGATCTGCTCCAGCGTGCGGCCCTTCGTCTCCGGGACCAGCCACTTCGTGAGGCCGAACAGCACCACGTTGATGCCCGCGAACAGGAACATCGAGCCGCCGATGCCGAGGGACTTCGGGTCGGAGATGATCGGGAACACCGCGCTCACGATGCCCGTCGCCGCCCAGAGGACGACGCTGCTCACGCCCATGCCCGCCGCGCGGACCTTGAGGGGGAAGACTTCGGACATCATCACCCAGACGACCGCGCCCCAGCCGAGTTCGTAGCCGACCAGGTAGAGCACCATCATCACCAGCATCAGGATGCCGCGCAGGCCGGTGTCGTGGACGTTGAGCACGATCAGGCCCGCCGCGGCGAGCGTCAGCACCATGATCACGTTGCCGATGAGCAGCAGCGGCTTGCGGCCCCAGCGGTCCACCACGAACACGACCCACGCGGTGAACAGGAACTTCGTGACGCCGAGCAGCACGCCGGACAGCAGTGCGGCCTGCGTGGCGAAGCCGAGCCCGATCAGCATCGTCGGGAAGTACGCGTTGATCGCGTTGACGCCGCTGAACTGCTGGCCGACCGCGAGCAGCACGGCCACGAACAGCATCGGCCGCACCCAGCCGGCGAACAGGTCGCGGAACCGCGGCTTCTCCTCGGTGTCCATCCGGATGACGTCGCGGATGGTCGAGATCTCCTCGTCGAGGTTCACCGTGTTGCCGTGGGCGCTGGCCAGCACCCGCCGGGCCTCCTCCTCGCGGCCGTTCTTGACCAGCCAGCGCGGGGTTTCGGGCAGGAACACCAGCCCCACGAGCAGGATCGCCGCGGGCACGATCGCGCCGGCGAACATCCAGCGCCACGCCGAAACCGGGCCGAGCCAGTAGCTCACCAGGAACGCGATCAGGATGCCGGAGACGATGAAGATCTGGTTCAGCGCGCCCATCGCGCCGCGCAGCCGCGCCGGCGCCAATTCGGACAGGTACGTAGGAACCGTCGACGACGAAAGCCCGATGCCCAGCCCGATGACCAAGCGGGAAAGCACGAGCAGCGTGAACGTCGGCGAGAACGCCGCCGCCAGCGTGCCCACGATGACGATCGCCGCGGCGACCATGATCGTGCGGCGCCGGCCGAGCGCTTCGTTGGTGCGGCTGGAGAACAGCGCGCCGACGATCGCGCCGACCGACAGGCTGGCGGTGATCACGCCCTTGTCCCAGCTGGTCAGCGCCCACAGTTTCCCGATGAACGGGAGCACCCCGGAGATCACGCCGAGGTCGTAACCGAAGAGGATGCCGCCGAGCGCACCGAAGAAGTACAAGGTGGTCCGGTTGATGTGCCGCGCCGGGGCTGTCTGCGTCATTGCCGGGTCGCCTCTTTCGTAGGTCCAGTCCAGCGGGCACCACACTCACACGCCGGAAAAACCCGGACAAGGCCGCGCGCGATAACAATTCAGTCACCTGATCGATGTTCACATATGTGACACCATCCAAGTGGCTCCGAATCCAAAGTGGACAGTGCCGGTTGACGAAATCATCGAACGCTTTACAACGTTCCGAAGACTCGTTTACCGTCCCTCTGGAAGCGCTCCCAGAGTTGTGGAGGCCGACGTGAGACGACCGCTTTTCCCCAGCACACCCAGGGTTCGCCGGCTCCTCGCGGCCGCGCTCGCCCTCCTCCTGCCCACCGCCGTCGCGATCACCGCCGGTGCGCCGGCCGCGCCCGCCGCACCGGCGTCCTACACCTGGCGCAACGCCGAGATCGGCGGCGGCGGGTTCGTCCCGGGCATCGTCTTCAACCAGACCGAACCCGGGCTCGTCTACGCCCGCACCGACATCGGCGGCGCATACCGGTGGAACGCCTCGACCGGCCGCTGGCTCCCGCTGCTCGACTCGGTCGGCTGGACCGGCTGGGGCCACAACGGCGTCGTCAGCCTCGCCACCGACGCCGTCGACCCGAACCGCGTCTACGTCGCGGCCGGGATGTACACCAACAGCTGGGACCCGAACAACGGCGCGATCCTGCGCTCGGCCGACCGCGGCGCCACGTGGCAGGCGGCCGCGCTGCCCTTCAAGCTGGGCGGCAACATGCCCGGGCGCGGCATGGGCGAGCGGCTCGCGATCGACCCGAACCGCGACAGCGTCCTCTACCTCGGCGCGCCCAGCGGCAACGGGCTCTGGCGCAGCACCGACTCCGGCGTCACCTGGGCGAAGGTGACCAGCTTCCCGAACCCGGGCACCTACGCCCCCGACCCGAGCGACCCGTCGGGCTACTCCAGCGACAACGAAGGCGTCACCTGGGTGACGTTCGACCCCACGACCGGCACGCGGGGAAACACCACGCAGACGATCTACGTCGGCGTCGCGGACAAGCAGAACACCGTCTACCGCAGCACCGACGGCGGCACGACGTGGGCCCGGCTGGCCGGCCAGCCCACCGGGTACCTGGCGCACAAGGGCGTCCTCGACCCGGTCGGCGGCTACCTCTACCTCGCGACCAGCGACACCGGCGGCCCGTACGACGGCGCGAAGGGCGACGTCTGGAAGTACGCCACGAAGACCGGCGCGTGGACGCGGATCAGCCCGATCCCGTCCGACAGCACCGACGACTACTTCGGCTACAGCGGCCTGACGATCGACCGGCAGCACCCGAACACGCTCATGGTCGCCACGCAGGTCTCGTGGTGGCCGGACGTGATCTTCTTCCGCAGCACCGACGGCGGCGCCACCTGGACGCGGATCTGGGACTTCACGAGCTACCCCGACCGGTCGCTGCGCTACACCCAGGACATCTCCTCGGTGCCGTGGCTGACCTTCGGCGTCCAGGCCGCTCCCCCGGTGCCGTCGCCGAAGCTCGGCTGGATGACCGAGTCCGCGGAGATCGACCCCTTCGACTCGAACCACTTCCTCTACGGCACCGGCGCGACGATCTACGGGACGTCCGACCTCACGAAGTGGGACAGCGGCGGGAAGATCACGCTCAAGCCGGTCGTCGGCGGCCTCGAAGAGACCGCGGTGCTCGACCTGATCAGCCCGCCGTCGGGCGCGCCCCTGCTGTCCGGCCTCGGCGACATCGGCGGGTTCCGGCACGACAGCCTCGACGCCGTCCCGGCCACGATGTACACCCAGCCGGTCTTCACCACGACCACCAGCCTGGACTACGCGGAGCTGAACCCGGCGACGATCGTCCGGGCCGGCACTCTCGACCGCAGCGCCCGGCCGAACGACAACCGGATCGCGTTCTCCACCGACGGCGGCAAGAACTGGTTCCAGGGCGCGGAGCCGTCCGGCGGCGCGAGCGGCGGCACGGTCGCCGCGGCCGCCGACGGCAGCCGGTTCGTCTGGAGCCCGGACGGCACCCCGGTGAGCTACTCGGTCGGCTTCGGCTCGTCCTGGACGGCGTCCGCGGGCATCCCGGCCGGCGCGGTGGTCGAGTCCGACCGCGTCGACCCGAAGCGGTTCTACGGCTTCGCGGCCGGGAAGTTCTACGTCAGCACCGACGGCGGCGCGACCTTCACCGCGACCGCGGCCACCGGCCTGCCCAGCGGCTCCGCGCACTTCAAGGCGATGCCCGGGGTGGCGGGGGACGTCTGGCTCGCCGGCGGCTCGGGCACGACGTACGGCCTCTGGCACTCGACCGACTCCGGAGCGTCCTTCACGAAGCTGACGGGGGTCACCGAAGCCGACAACATCGGGTTCGGCAAGGCTGCCTCCGGCCGGACGTATGCGACGTTATACACGATCGCGAAGATCGGCGGGGTGCGCGGGATCTTCCGGTCGGACGACGCGGGCGGGTCGTGGACGCGGATCAACGACGACCAGCACCAGTACGGCAACATCGGGGCGGCGCTCAGCGGGGATCCGCGGGTGTACGGCCGGGTCTACGTCGGCACGAACGGGCGCGGCGTGATCGTGGGCGACTCCGGAGGCACCGAACCCCCGCCGACGACGACCACGCCCACCACCACGTCCGCGCCGCCCACGACCACGACGCCACCCACGACGACGACCACACCGGTGCCGTCGGGGTCGTGCACGGCGGCCTACGCGGTCACAAACCAGTGGCAGGGCGGCTTCCAGGCCTCGGTCAAGGTGGGCAACACGGGCACCGCGGCGGTGACCGGCTGGACGGTGGCGTGGACGTTCACGGACGGCCAGCGGGTGACGCAGGCGTGGAACGCGACGGTCACCCAGACCGGCACGGCGGTGTCGGCGGTGGACTCGGGCTGGAACAAGACGATCCCGGCGGGCGGCAGCGCCGAGTTCGGCTTCACCGGCACCGCCGGCACGGCCAACACCAAGCCCGCGTCGATCTCGCTCAACGGACGGCCCTGCACGCCCGGCTGACAACCCGGGCGGGAAGGGGGTTTCAACCCACCCCCAGGCGGTTGAAACCCCCTCCCCGCGCCCCCAGTCCGGACGCTCCGCCCGAGCAACCGCAGCCTGCTCGGGCGATGTCCCGGTAACCACCACTCTCCCCGGTGCCGACACCGGCCGCCATTCCTGCCGAATCGGGACTTTTTCGCCCGAACCCACCACTACTGACCTGCGGAAAGCGGCGCGGGAGGTACGGATATACCCAGCCGGGACGGCAAAAGTTACCCGGGGCCGCGGACGGCTCAGTCGCTTTCGAGGACGACCTTGCCGATGTGGCTGCCGGACTCGAGGTGCTTGAGCGCTTCTTCGACCTCGTCGAAGGCGTACCGGCGGTCGATCACCGGCCGGAGCCCGGTGTGCTCGATGGCCCGGTTCATCGCCTGGAACGTCTCGCGGGAGGCGTTGGTGAGCCCGCGCAGCGTCAGCTGCTTGACCAGCACGAGGATCGGGTCGGCGCCGCCCTCGTGGGTCAGGACGCCGGCGACGCTGACGTGCCCGCCGTAGCGCGCGGCGATCATGGACTGGCCGATCGTGCCGCCCCCGCCGACGTCGACGACGTGGTCGACGCCGCCGCCGGTCAGCTCGGCCACCGCGGCGCCCCACTCCGGCGTCGTCGCGTGGTTGAGCGTCTGGGCGGCGCCGAGTTCGCGCAGCCGCTCGAGCTTCTCGTCCGAGCTGGACGTCGAGACGACGTGGGCGCCGCCGAGCGCGGCGAACTGCAGCGCGAACGTGGACAGGCCGCCGCTGCCCAGCGTGAGCACGGTCTGGCCGGGTACGAGGCGGCCTTCCTCGACGACCGCGCGCCACGCCGTGACGCCGGCGCTGGGCAGCGTCGCGGCTTCGGCGTAGTCGAGGTGCGCCGGGACGCCGACCAGCGCGTCCTCGGCGAAGACGGCGTACTCGGCGAGCACGCCGTCGAGGGTGCCGGCCAGGTCGTCCGCGGTCTTCTCGGGCGTGCCGGGCCCGGCCAGCCAGTCCGGGAAGTAGGTCGCGGCCACCCGGTCGCCGGTGGTCCAGGCGCGCACGCCGTCGCCGACCGCGACGACCTCGCCCGCGCCGTCGGACAGCGGCACGACGTCCGGCTTCACCGGCTTGGGGTAGAACCCCTTGACGATCATCAGGTCGCGGGCGTTGACCGCCCACCCGCGCAGCCGGACCAGGACCTGCCCGGGACCGGGTTCGGGGACGTCGCGCTCGCCCAGGACGAGCCCGGCGCCGGGACGGGGCAGGGAAAAGTACTTCACGGCGGCTCCAAGGGTGCGGGAACTCCTCAACGAGGCCAGTGTGTCGAAGTCGCGAGCTCCGCGTCGACGGTCTCCAGGAGTTCCGGGGTCAGTTCGGTGAGCGACGCCGCGAAGTGGCGGACCCCGTACCCGGCCATGAAGTCCCGCTGCCGCGCGTGGGCGGGGCTCGACGGGAACCCGATGAACCCGGCCCCGTGCGCGCGGGCGTCCTCGGCCACCCGGCTGACGTCGTCGACGAACACGATCTCGTCGAACCCGGCGCCGAGCGCGGTGCGGGTGATGTGGGCGACGCCGGGGCGGTGCTCGTTGATGCTGACGTACGGCACCTCGGGGTCGAGCAGGTCGACGAAGTCGCCGAGGTACCGGTCGAAGGTGTGCTCGCGGGTCCGCCCGCCGTAGCAGACCAGCCGCACCGGGAGCTTCGAGAGCGCTTCCAGGCACTCCCGCGCCCCTTCGGCGACGCGGATCGGGTGCTCGGCCAGGTACTCCTGCCGCGCCGCCCACAGCTGCTTGAGCGTCTCCTCGGCCGGCTGGTCGAGGCCGCAGAGCGCGGTGACCTTCTCGGCGACGACGATGTCGCGCAGCCCGATCACGTCCCGCTCGGCGGCGGCGTCGTAGACCCCGCCGTGCGCGGTGACGAACCGGGCGATCATGGCCAGGTAGGTGTCGTCGATGAGCACGCCGTCGCAGTCGAGCGCGACGACGCGCAGCTTTTCGAGGGTCATCGCTGCGCGAACACTTCCCGCGCGGCGCCGATCGCGTTGAGCGCGGCCGGGAACCCGCAGTAGAACGCCAGGTGCAGGACGGTCTCGACGACCTCCTTCTCGGTGCCGCCGACGTTGAGCAGCCCGTGGATGTGCACCTTCAGCTGCGGCAGCGCGGTGCCGAGCGCGACGCACGCGGCGATCGTGACGAGCTCGCGGTGGCGCAGGCTCAGCCCCGGCCGGGTGTAGACCTCGCCGAAGGTGAACTCGATGATGTAGGTGGCCAGGTCGGGCGCGATGTCGGCCAGCGCGACGGCGACCTTCTCCCCCGCCTCGCCGTCGACCGCCTTCATCGCGGCCAGGCCGCGCTCGTAGCGGTCTTCGATGCCCGCCCACGGCACGTCGGCGGGCTCGGCCGACGGCTCGTCCGCCGGCAGGCCCTCGAACGCCGCCTTGAGCGCCGTGAGGGCGTTGAGCGTGGCGGGGAACCCGGCGAACGAGCTGACGTGGATGACCGCCTCGACCAGCTGGCGGCGGGTGCAGCCGACGTTCAGCGCGGCCTTGGCGTGGAACTGCAGCTGCGAGCCCGCGTACCCGAGCGCGGTGAGCGCGGCGACGGTCGTCAGCTGCCGCTCCGGCAGCTCGAGGCCGGGCCGGTGGTAGACGTCGCCGTAGATGAACCCGACGCACTGCTCGCCGAACTCGGCTTCGCCGATGCTCTCGAACAGGTCCAGCACGGCCGGCCGGTCCACCCCGCCGAGCTGCTGGATGAGTTTCAGTCCCTGGGCGAAGGACGCCGAACGGTCCGGCTCTTCGGACATCGTGGTGTGGTTTCCCTTCCGGAGTGGGTTTCGGGTCAGCCGAGGTAGGCGCGGGTGGCCTGGTCGGCCTTGCGGCGTTCCAGGGTGTCGACGCGCCCCTGCGCGATCATCGAGTACTCGATGACGGCGGTGGCCACGGTGCGCTCCTGCTGGCGCACCGCGGTCGTGGCGCGGAACTTCAGGTTGGTCTCGCGGCCGAGGTCGGACTCTTCGATGAGCGACTCGACCGTGGCCGGGAGCGGGAACAGGAAGTCCTGGAACGACAGGTCGATCCGCTTCCAGACCCCCGCGTACTTGGGCGTGGCCAGCCCGGGGCGGATCGCGGTCTCGAACTGGGCGATGCAGATCTGGCGCATCGCCTCGACGATCACGATGCCCTGCACGTGCTCGCCGGTGTGGTGGTCGAGGACCAGCTCGTTGTCCCGGTGGATCCGCAGCTCGGCCTGGCAGTGCCCGGCCGACGGGCTGTGCACGCCGGCCAGCAGGACGTTCTCGGGGCGGTCCTTGTGCACGACGACCGAGCGTTCCGGCAGGCGGCGGAACGCGTCCGGGTCCGCGAAGGTGACGGCGACGCCGCTCTTCTCGCGGGCCGCTTCGAGCACGTCGTGGTCGGTCGCGTCGACGCCCTGGCCGAGGTGGACGACCCAGTGGCAGCCGTCGGCCTCGGGGCCGTCGCCGGGGTCCCCGGAGGCGAGCAGCGCCAGCAGCCCGGAGACCGTGATGACCCGGTCGCCGCGGGCGAACCGCGCGAAGCGGTCGGCGACCACCACGACGTCGCGGCGGGTGTAGCCCTCGCGGGCCCAGGCCTGGGCGTCGTTCAGCGGCACGGGGGACGTCACCCGGGTCGGGTCGCCCGTCACGGGCGAGCCGAAACGTGGGCGTCCAGGACCGCCTCGGCGAGGTCGCGGGCGGTCGCCGCCGCGCGCCAGCGGGGTTCGTTCAGCTCGGTCGCCAGCACCTTCAGCATCGCGTGCACCATGTCCGGTTGCTTGCCGACGTCCGCGGAGAGCACCTGCTCGACCTGCGCGGCGGCGCCGTCGAGGTCGCCCAGCCGCAGGTGCGCGCGGCCCGTGTCGATCCGGATCATCGGGTCCATGGCCTCCCAGCGGTGTTCCCGTGGCAGCTTCTCGTAGGCCTCGCGGGCGGTGGTGAACTCGCGCAGCGCGGCGGACGCCTGCCCGACCGACAGCAGGGACGTCCCGGCCATGTAATGCCGCCGGTCCTTCGTGATGTTGAAGAACCGGTCTTCGCCGCCCGCCCCGAGGTCGGGGTCCTCGATGGTGGTCCAGCGCGCGATCGCGTCCAGCACCTGCGGCTCGGCCTGCACCGACGACCAGCCGCGCGCTTCGGCGAGGATCAGCGGCGCGTCCGTGAGACGCCCGCCGACGTGGTAGTTCAGCCCGTCGGCGGCCAGCCGCGCGGACTCGACGCCGTTGCCCGACCAGAACGCCACCCGCGCCTGCGACGTGCGCACCCAGCGGCGGGCCAGGAAGTCGTCGGCGTACTGGGTGTAGAGCCAGGCGGCGGAGTTCAGCTGGCGCGAAAGCCGGTACCGGCCGAGGTCGCCCGCGATCCACGCCATCATCGCCGAGCACTTCGCCCCGACGAGCAGCAGGTCCTGCGTCTGCTTCGGCCGCTGCCTGCCCTTGAGCAGCGCGGAAGTCCGCTCGTCGATGACGCTGAGCTGGCCGAGGATCGCGTCGGGCGCGGTGCGGGTGTAGGCGCCGCCCAGGAAGTCCAGGTCGGCCCAGAGGTCGTCGAGCTGGACGTCGTCGACGTTGGTCTGGGTCAGGAGAATCGCGTCATCGAGCGCGCTTGCCCCGATTTCCTCGTCCGGCTGGGTTTCGCCGCGCGCCGCGGTGCGGACGGGCTGCGCGGGCACGAGGGGCGCCGCCGGTTGCGCGTCGGCGTGGTACTCGGCGAGGTCCTTGGCCGGCAGCTGCTCGAGATCTCGCAGGCCCAGCAGCGATTTCCAGTTCGTGCCGTACACCCCGGCCAGCACCCGCAGGGCCGCAACGGTCGGCCGGACGCCGCGTTCGGGCCACTGCTCGTACTCCCAGATCCGGGTGCCGCGCATGCCCGCGCGGGGATCGCCGGTCGCGGCGTTGTAGTGGTGCGCCGCGACGTCGAGCGAAAGTTCGGACGCCAGCCGCCACGCGGTGCGCGGCGGGATCCCGCATTCGACCACCAGGTTCTCCGCCACCCGGGCCGGAATCGCCTCTTCGGGGAAACCCAAGGCGGCCAGCCGGTCGCGCAGTTGTGCACGGTACGGCTTACTCCCTGGCTTGACCTGTCGGCTCATCGTTCACCCAGTGCGGTTCGGAGTACTGGTGCACACGGAAGACAGTACCCCAGCGTGACGGCGGGGGCCCAGGGCGTCACCGGTGCCGGGACCGTGAGATTTTCGAGATGTTGAGCCCGCAACAAGGGTTTCCGCCACGCCCGGGGTCTGTCTTCGGTTTCGGCCACGGGCCTTCGACGCGGGCGCGTGCCGATCCGTTCCACATAGGACTCCGGTCTCGGTGAGAGCGCTCCCATTCAGTCGGCCCGCCACCTCCCTGCCCGCCCTCGTCGTGATCTTGAAGCGGATTCCCGGAATCCACCCCAACGGCGGCACCACGGGACGTGCAACGGTCGCGCAGCGCGATCATCGGACCCGTTGCCCGCCAACGGGTTCGGCCGTTCAGTACGGTTCAGTGCCCGCCCATCGGCCCGTCGGCGCCGGAAACCGGCCCACCGGATCGCGCCGCGTCCGGGTCGCGCTTTACAAGACCGACATCCCGGGGTTACTTTTTCGGCGGCTGGAAGCGCTCCCATGCCAGGTCGCCTCGCCAAGAACGCGGCCACCACCCAGGGGCGTCGTGGTGCAGGCCACGGCGCCCCTGTCCGCGTCCCGGGAGGATCCCGATGCCCCGCAGGTTCGCCGTCGCCCTCGCCGCGCTCTGCCTCGCCGCGGCGGGCACCACCGCGGTCCTCGCCGCCGGACCGGCCGCCGCCGCGCCGGCCTGCTCGGTCACCTACCGGGTCAACCAGTGGCAGGGCGGCTACACCGCCGACCTCACCGTCACCAACGGCGCGACCGCGCTCTCCTCGTGGACCCTCACCTGGCACTACGCCGGCACCCAGTCCGTCACGTCGGCGTGGAACGCCACCGTCCGCCAGTCCGGGACCGCCGTCACCGCGGAAAGCCTCCCCTACAACGCCACCCTGCCCGCCGGCGGTTCGGTGTCGTTCGGCCTGCAGGGCACCGGCGGCGGCGCCGATCCCACCGACTTCGCGCTCAACGGCGTCTCGTGCGGCGACCAGGCTCCGCCGACCACGCCCGTCACGACGCCGACCACCACCACACCCACCACGACGACGTCGACGCCGCCACCCGCGGGCTGCGCGGACGCCGCGCTCTGCGACGACTTCGAGCAGCAGACCGGCAGCACCCCGGGCGGGCGCTGGACCGTCGGCGCGGCGAACTGCCAGGGCACCGGCACGGTGACCGTCGACGGCTCGGTGGCGCACTCGGGGACCCGCTCGGTCAAGGTCACCGGCCAGGGCGGCTACTGCAACCACGCGTTCCTCGGCACCGCCGTGAGCGGCTCCGGCGTGCTGTACGGGCGGTTCTGGGTGCGCCACACCACGGCACTGCCCACCGGGCACGTCACGTTCCTGGCGATGCGCGACAGCACCGACGGCCGTGACCTGCGGGCCGGCGGGCAGAACCGCGCGCTGCAGTGGAACCGCGAGTCCGACGACGCCACCCTGCCCGCGCAGAGCCCGGCCGGTGTCGCCCAGAGCGTCCCGCTGCCGACCGGGGCCTGGTCGTGCTTCGAGTTCCGGCTCGACGGCGCGGCCGGGCAGCTCCGGACCTGGCTCGGCGGCAGCGAAGTGCCCGGGCTCGTCGTCGACGGCGTCCCGACCGCCGACGTCGACCAGCAGTGGCTCGCCCGGTCCTGGCACCCGGCGGTGACCGACCTGCGGCTCGGCTGGGAGAGCTACGCCGGCGACGCCGACACGCTGTGGTTCGACGACGTCGCCGTGGGCGGCTCCCGGATCGGCTGCTGAGCTACCGGGCGGCGAGCCGGTCGATCTCGGCCAGCTCCTCGTCGGTGAACTCCAGGTTCGCGGTGGCCGCGACGGTGTTCTCCAGCTGCGCGACGCTGCTCGCGCCGATCAGCGCGGACGTGACGCGCCCGCGGCGCAGCACCCAGGCAATGGCCAGCTGGGCCAGCGTCTGCCCGCGCCGCTTCGCGACGTCGTTCAGCGCGCGGATGGTGCCCAGCGTGTCCTCGGTGAGGCGGTCGCGGGTGAGGAACGGGCTCGCGCCGGCCGCACGCGAGTCGGCCGGGACGCCGTCGAGGTAGCGGTCGGTCAGCAGGCCCTGGCTGAGCGGCGAGTACGCGATCGAGCCGACGCCGTGCTCGTCGAGGGTGTCGAGGAGGCCGTCCTCGACCCACCGGTTGAGGATCGAGTACGACGGCTGGTGGAGCAGCAGCGGCGTGCCCAGCTCCTTCAGCGCGGCCAGCGCCGCTTCGGTCTGCTCGGGCGAGTAGTTGGAGATCCCCGCGTAGAGCGCCTTCCCCGACCGGACGGCGGTGTCGAGGGCGCCCATGGTCTCCTCGATCGGCGTCTCCGGGTCCGGGCGGTGGGAGTAGAAGACGTCGAAGTGGTCCAGTCCGGTGCGGGCGAGGCTCTGGTCCAGGCTGGCGAGGAGGTTCTTGCGCGAGCCCCACTCGCCGTACGGGCCGTCCCACATCAGGTAGCCCGCCTTGGACGACACCAGGATCTCGTCGCGGTACGGGCGGAAGTCGGCCGCGTAGTGCCGCCCGAAGTTCGCCTCGGCCGCGCCCGGCGGCGGGCCGTAGTTGTTGGCCAGGTCGAAGTGCGTCACGCCGAGGTCGAACGCCCGGCGCAGCACCGCGCGCTGGACGTCGAGCGGCTTGTCGTCCCCGAAGTTGTGCCACAGGCCGAGCGACACGGCGGGCAGCTTCAGCCCGCTGCGCCCGGCCCGCCGGTACGGCATGTCCGCGTACCGGTCCCCGGCGGCGGCGAAAGGCGACATGGTTCTCCTCAGTCGATCACGGGCAGTCTAGCGAGGCGGGGCGAGCGCGCCGGCGAACGACGCGGCGGGCGGCAGCGTGGGCAGCAGCGTCGCCTGGTAGGCGTGGTAGATGTCCGGCTTGCCCGCCCACACCGTCGCGGCCGGGCGGTTCTCCGGGTCGAGTTCGTGGTGCCACGAACCGAGTTCCCGGTCGGCGAAGCAGGCTTCGGCGTGGGCGCACCACTCCCGGAACCGCTCGAGGTACGCCGCCTCGCCGGTCTCCTGGTGCAGCGTCCACGCGGCGGCGATCGCCTCCGCGACGACCCAGTGCAGCCGGGTGCGCACGACCGGCGTCCCGGCGAAGTCGGTGGTGTAGACGAAGCCGGGGTGCCCGTCGACGGCCCAGCCGGTCCGGGTCGCGGTCTCGAACAGCGCCGCCGCGTCCGGGAGCAGCCAGTCCGGGGCGCCGTCGCCGAGCGCGCGCTTGAGGTGCACGGCCAGGCGCGCCCACTCGAAGAGGTGCCCGATCGTCGCGCCGAACGGGCGGAAGGGGTGCGCGGGCTCGGCCCGGTTGAACTCGAGGCGCACCCGCCAGTCCGGGTCGTAGTGCTCCGGCAGCAGCCAGCCGTGCGCGCGGGCTTCGCCGTGCACCAGGTGGTCCACAATGGACAGCGCGCGAGTGGTCCAGACCCGGTCGCCGGTGACGTCGGCGGCGGCCAGGAACGCCTCGACGGTGTGCATGTTCGCGTTGGCGCCGCGGTAGTCCTCCAGGTGCGTCCAGCCGCGGTCCCAGACGTCGGCGACGAGCCCCGGCCCCGGCTCCCAGAAGCGGCGTTCGACGACGTCCAGCGCTTCGGCCAGCAGGTCTTCCGCGCCGGCGGCCCCGGCGGCCGCGGCGCTCGACGCGGCGAGCACGACGAAAGCGTGCTCGTAGGCGCGCTTTTCTGACAACGTTGTCGTCGCGTACCAGCCGCCGTGGTCCGGGTCGCGGAGCAGGCCGGTCAGCGCCTCGACGCCGTGGGCGACCTGGGCCCCGGTCGCGGCGCCTTGCAGTTGTGCCAGCGCGAAGACGTGCGTCATCCGGCAGGTGATCCAGGTTTCGACGGGCCGGTCGAGCACCGGCCGTCCGGAGTCGTCGAGCCAGGCGAACCCGCCGCCGGGGTGCGCCGCTCGCGCGGCGAAGCCGAGCAGCCGGAGGGGTTCGGCCCGCACCCAGGCGGGGACCGGAGACGGACTTTCCACGCTGTGCCTTTCTCGGTGATCGACGACCACCGCAAACGTAGGCCAAGGCAGCCGCTCCGGTCACCGCGGGCTGTTCCGGAAGTGACCGCCACCGCGTAAGCTGACCTTGAGAGCGCTCCCAGTCTTCTACGCACGCTACCCGACGAAGGGACTGACGTGACCAGGAGACGAAGTACGATCCTCGCCGCCGTCACCGTGCTGCTGGCGAGCCTGACCGCCATCTTGCTCAACACCGGCACGGCCGAAGCGCACGGCGCGATGATGAAACCGGGCAGCCGGACCTTCCTGTGCTGGCAGGACGGGCTGAGCTCGACCGGGCAGATCATCCCCCAGAACCCGGCCTGTTCGGCCGCGGTGAACACCAGCGGCGCCAACTCGCTGTACAACTGGTTCGCCGTGCTGCGCTCCGACGGCGCCGGCCGCACGCGCGGGTTCATCCCGGACGGGAAGCTGTGCTCCGGCGGCAACCCGGGCTACGCCGGCTTCGACCAGGTCGGCGACTGGCCACTGACCCACCTGACCTCCGGCGCGACGTTCGACTTCTCCTACAACGCGTGGGCCGCGCACCCCGGCTGGTTCTACACCTACGTCACGAAGGACGGCTGGAACCCCAACCAGCCGCTGACCTGGGACTCGCTGGAGGACCAGCCGTTCCTGACGATCGACCACCCGCCGGTGACCGGCCAGGTCGGCACGGTCGACGGCCAGTACAAGTGGAGCGGCGCGCTGCCGTCGAACAAGACCGGACGGCACATCATCTATTCGGTCTGGAAGCGCTCCGACAGCGCGGAGACGTTCTACGGCTGCTCGGACGTCACGTTCGACGGCGGGCACGGCGAAGTCACCGGCGTGAAGGACCCGGGCACGCCGACGACGACCCCGACGACACCCACCACGCCCACCACACCGACCACGCCGACCACTCCGACGACACCGACGACGCCCGGCGGCTCGTGCATGGCGATGTACGAGATCACCAACGCGTGGAGCGGCGGCTACCAGGCCACGGTGACGGTGATGAACCACGGCACGACCGCGTACAACGGCTGGCAGGCGAGCTGGACACTGCCGCAAGGCCAGACGGTCGGCAGTGTCTGGAACGGCACGGTGAGCCAGTCCGGTTCGGTGGTGACCGTCCGCAACGCCGACTGGAACGGCCGGATCGCCGCGGACGGGCAGACGACGTTCGGCCTGGTCGTCAACGCGACGGGCAGCAACCCGGCCCAGCCTTCGCCGTCCTGCCAAGGAAGCTGACCGTCCGGTTCGGACAGTCGACGGGGGTCGCGCCGGGGCTGCCGGCGCGACCCTCAGCCCCGGGCGGGACCGGTGCTCCCCCGCGTCACCAACGACGGCCGCGGCGCGCACACGTCCGCCGCCTCCTCACCCACCAGCAGCTCCCGCAGCACCACCGCCGCGAGCGCGCCCAGCTCCGCCAACGGACGGCGGACCGCCGTCAGTGCCGGGCGGACCAGGCGGCACAACGGCGAGTCGTCCCACGAC